>DMPJ01000016.1:282-2724 GCA_003456035.1 Planktothrix sp. UBA8402 | reverse complement strand
CTATTCCCTATTCCCTATTCCCTTAATAATATGACCAGTTCACAACCTTTGTTTTCAGATATTAGCCAACATTGGGCGCGTCCGTTTATTCAACGTTTGCAAGCTCAGGGTTTAATTAGTGGATTTAAGGATAACACATTCCGCCCCGATCAAAATCTAACTCGTGCGGAATTTGCTACTATTTTACAAGCAGCTTTTCCTACTTCTGTTAAACGGGAATATGTTCAATTTAGTGATGTTTCTAAGGATTTTTGGGCGGCAAAAGCGATTGAAACTGCCTATAAATCCGGCTNNCCGGCTTTATTTCGGGGTTTCCCGATGGCCGATTTCTTCCCCAAAGTCCGGTGACTCGTTTACAGGTTTTATTAGCATTGGTATCTGGTTTAAACTTACCTAAAGGAGACAGTTTAAACTTAAAAGATATTTATGATGACGAGGATAAAATTCCCGACTATGGGACTCAAGCAATCATCACAGCAACTCGTTCCCAATTAGTGATTAATTATCCTTATCCCCAATCTTTAAATCCTAATTTAACAGCAACTAGGGGAGAAGTTGCTGCAATTATATATCAAGCTTTAGTGCTACTAAAAAAAGCTAATTCAATCATTTGTCAATATACTGTATCCTTAGCTAAACCGGGAATTATTAAAACTGGAACCCATCTTTCTGTAAATGGGAGAAAATGGAAATTACCCTGGAGTCAATGGAGTTCAGGAATTGCTACGAATACGGGAATTAGTGATAAGGGAATCATCCAAGTTTTAGGAATTAATCTTTTAAATACAACCGAATTTAATCTTCAACCTGTGAGTTGGTTTTCTACTAATTCAACTTCTGGGACTTTTTTTGATGCCGAATATCGCTATTTAAAAATTGATCAATTAGGGGAATTATCAGCCTGGGATTTAGAAATTCAAGATCATACTCTCAATATTACTTCTAAAATTGGAACTGTTCAAACCCTAAACTTTGAAGAACGTGCTAATATTTCTCAAATGATAGTAACATTAAATCAACCAACCCCCTGGGAACTTTATCAACAAAATACTCAATGGGAAGTGATTGTAGATGCGATCGCAAATCCGACTATTGCTAAACCCTTTCAAGAACAATCTCAACCTACACCTATCCCGGGAAATTCTGAACAGCAAAATGAAGGAGAAACCGCAGTAACAACTCGAAGACCCTCCCGTCCTCTGGTGAAAATTGCTAATAATCAAACAGTGATTCAAGGAACTTTACCCGATGGTTATGGGGTGAAAGTTTCTACCTTGAATAATCCCAATCGCATTGTAGTTGAATTACGCCAAGATGCCTTAATTGAACGAGATATTACTTGGACAAAAGGATTGCGTTGGCGACAACAATATATGACTTTAAATAATAGCCGTTTTCCCGTAGTTTGGTTAATTGTAAATCCCACTTCTGGCTTGAATTTAAAGCCAATTTGGGCAAATCAATTGGCGATGAAAGGGATTGACAATTTAGCGAAAACCGTTGATAATAGTCAATGTGTAGGAGGAATTAATGCCGGATATTTTAACCGGAATAATCTTTTACCTTTAGGGGCAATTCGGCGGGACAACCAATGGTTTTCGGGGCCAATTTTAAACCGAGGCGCGATCGCTTGGAATGATTCGGGACAGGTAAAAATTGCTCGTTTGAGTTTAAAAGAAACCTTAATTCCATCATCAGGACAACCCTTAGATTGTGAATTACTTAATACCGGATATGTGAAAGCTGGAATTGCTCGTTATACTCCCGAATGGGGCGAAAGTTATACTCCCTTAACTGCGAATGAAATTGTAATTATTGTGGAAAACAACCTAGTTAAACAACAACTAGAACTAACGAATAATACTACTGCAATTCCCATTCCTAAAACGGGTTATTTATTGATATTACGTTCATTTCGTAGTGCTTTAAATTCCTTTTCTGTCGGTACATCTATTCAAATTGAATCGAAAACCACGCCTTCAGATTTTAATTTATTTCCCCATATTTTAGGCGGCGGGCCATTATTATTACAAAACGGGCAAGTGGTAGTAGATGCGATCGCGGAAGGATTTAGTCCCGCCTTTGCGGATCAGTCTGCAATTCGTAGCAGCGTCGGGATCACCGCCAAGGGAGAATGGTTAATCGCCACCGCCCATAACCGCGTCGGAGGGGTGGGGGCCAAATTAACCGAAATGGCGCTCTTAATGCAGCAATTAGGAGCCACTGATGCGTTAAATTTAGACGGGGGAAGTTCGACCAATTTAGTCTTAGGAGGTCAACTTTTAAACCGCATCCCCGATACCGCCGCCCCAGTTCACAATGGTTTAGGGGTATTTCGTCGATAAAAAAGGATTTTAGGTTTGGTTACGGGTTTAACCGTGATAGTTTCTCCGATGCCGAGATTGCGAGATTTCCGTTCACCCAGTTCTTTAGGGTAAAATA
>DMPJ01000016.1:0-166 GCA_003456035.1 Planktothrix sp. UBA8402 | reverse complement strand
AAAAATGGTCAAGGTTTAGGTTTAGGTATAGGTTTAGGTATGGGTGTTTCAAGTGAGGGATTAAATCTTTTGCTATTTTTCCAAATATCTTGCATAAAATCATCAATATCTTCTTGAAGCATATCAACTGCCGGACAATAAAGACTTGTGCAAACATCGGCGGGTG
>DMPJ01000057.1 GCA_003456035.1 Planktothrix sp. UBA8402 | reverse complement strand
CTTTCTCGGACAACTCAATAGTATTGCTATATGTTTGATCCCTTTTATCCGTTTAATTGGTTAGCAACTCAAATTGTTACCCAAGTCTTTGGGTTATCGCTAGAATCTCATCTGGGATCTAGTCTGCACTTTTTTCTGTATGATGTTCCTAAAGTTTTATCATTGCTGATAGTAATTAGCTTTTTGGTTGGCACTTTTCAAAGTTTCTTGGAACCAGAAAAAGTCAGGAATTGGTTAGAAGGTAAACGCACATTCGGCGGGAATATTATTGCTGCTATGGTGGGAATTATTACCCCCTTTTGCTCTTGTTCTGCTGTGCCTTTATTTATTGGTTTCTTAGAAGCAGGAGTTCCCCTAGGGGTGACGTTTTCCTATTTAATTTCAGCACCGATGGTCAACGAGGTCGCTGTGATTTTATTATGGGCATTATTTGGGTTCAAAGTAACTTTATTTTATATTGGCTTTGGGGTAATATTGGCAATTATTGCGGGTTATATAATTGGCTTACTCAAACTAGAAAAATGGGTTGAACCTTTTGTTTGGGAGTTACAAAAAAATCGTCAGAATATCTCCCAAAATGATGAATTATATCTGAATCAAATAACTTGGCGAGAACGGTTTNNAGGTTTGAACAAGGGAGGTTTCAGTCAATTGAAATTCTTAAATCAGTCTGGCCTTATGTGGTCGGAGGAATTGCCATTGGAGCCCTAATTCATGGCTATGTACCGACGGAATTTATCGTTAGATGGGCTGGGGCTAATAATCCTTTGGCTGTGCCCATTGCCGTTATTCTAGGTGTACCGCTTTATGCTAATATTGCGGGAGTGATGCCAATTACAGAAGCCTTAGTTAATAAGGGAATGCCATTAGGAACAGTATTATCTTTTACAATGGCAGTAACAGCCCTATCTTTTCCAGAAATGGTAATTCTGAAAAAGGTACTCCGTCCCCAACTTCTGGCTATATTTATTGGTCTGGTCACCCTTGGTATTATTAGTATCGGCTATCTATTTAATGCTATTCTTAGCTGAATTAGGACAGAACTTTAGGCCTAAATTTTGGGTAATATTTCAGACAGTAGATGGGCTGGAATTTGAGATAAAGCTTGATTTTGTCCTTCTAGTCCAGACTCCTGATAGAAAGCCCGAATAGTTCGCAGTAAATAACCTAAAGTTGTTTGGTGATGTTCGCTGGTTTTGGAGTTAGAAATAACATCCTCCGTAAGCTGTTGTTTTGACTCACTAATTACAGCTTTAACATGATGTTTAAGTGCAGATTTTAAACAAGCAATTCGAGTCTTTTTTTCGAGGTTTAAATTAGAGTCGGTCGCCAGTTGATAGTGAGTCAATCCCAGGTTATTATGGGTTGCTAAGGGGTCAAAATTGAGTTGGTCTGGACTTAGATTAGCCGCAATTGAGAGGGCCTTTTGGTAGGCTGCGATCGCCCTTTTCCAGAATTTAGCCCGAATTTCCGGCTTATTATAGTGGTTCCCTAAGTGCCAATAGACGATACCCAAATTATTATAGGTAGCTGNNGGGGCTGAGGCGGTCGTCCGATAGGCTAAGGCTTGATGATAGGCATGAATGGCTTGTAATAGCAATTTTGCCGAGGGTTGATGTTGGCTGAGTGTCCAATAGGCCGTCCCTAAATTGGTTTGTAGTAGGGCATAATTCAGGGGATCTTGTTGGGGGGTATAAAATCCCATCGCCTCAGTATAAGCGACAATAGCAGCTTTTAGATGGGGAATGGGTTGGGTTTTTTGGGCTAATNNCCAATAGGTCGTTCCCAGATTATTTTGAATTGTAGCATAATCTTGAATCTGGGAAGTATTGATTTCAGAAAGATTAAAATTCAGATAACATAAGGCTTCTTTATAAGCAATAATTGACTGTTCTAAATTTTTAATAGTATCTTGCCAAGTTGCTAAATCTGTGTAAGCAGTTCCTAAGTTTTTTTGGATTTGTATATATAAATTGGGTTGAATTTCCGGATCGGTTTTCATCAAAGCATTTTGATAAAAAATAATACTTTTTTCTAAATAACACAGGAGATCAGGAGATTTTGAATGATCTTGAAACCTTTGGCGAAATTCCATCCAATATAAAGTTCCTAAATCATTAAAAACACTAATATAATTATCATTATCTACAGAAGAATCTAACAAAAGTTCTAGTTGTGGGATAATTTCTAAAGCATTTTCATAGCCTTGAATTGCCAGGGTGTAGTTGAGTTCTGAATTATCCCCGGCGATAATGCGATCGCGGTAAATATTCCCTAATTGACGATAAGATTGATATAATGGAGAGAGGGCAGACTGTTGCTCAAATAGCTGAATCTGATCAAGAAGTTCCTGCACCGGATCTGATTTTTTATCACTTTTAATAGGTTGGGAAACATCAACAAAATCTAAGGAAATTGTCTCTGACTCCAAATCACTAGGAGTTGGATCACTTATCCATTCAAATACCCCAGTTCGTCGCTCCCAGAACTCCGGTGCAGATTGTTGGATACAATATAACCAAGGGGAAGAAATCCATAACAGCAAACTAAATTCCAACCCATCAAGATGGTTTTCTAAAGTTCGCAAATACCTTAAAAACGACCATTGCATCGCCGCCGGTTGACGGGTCAGATGTTCCACCCCTAAAATTTGAAATCCGATCATATCTTGATGACTACAATTAGATTGATTTTGAGCATACCATTTAGTAATTGCATCAAAGGGATTCGGATCAGTTAAATTAAGTTTTAAACTAATTAAAGCTGGAGAAATCGAAGATTCTGGTATAATATTACTCTGATTTTTAGATAAAAAATCCGTTTGTAACTGTAATGCTAAATAATTCCGCAGATTTAAGTTATCACAAACAGCAATAAAAACCTGACGGCGAAGTTGTAAACCCAGCGCCTGTTGTAAGCGATTATAGGTTCGCTGATGAGTCTCCGAAACTAAAATAGAACAATTATTGCTCATCGCCATTATCAACCCCTAAACCATCGCTTAGAACATCTAATTATCTTCTTCCATGTAGCAATTCCGGTTCAGGAGACAGACGNNGGGTTCTGTTATTCTTTGTGTCTTCGTGTCTTTGTGGTTTACTTTAAATCCGGGGGGCTTTTTAGCGAACGCCAAAAAAACTAAAACCCGCCCGGACTGAATTGTTGATATATTAGGATACGGTGAAGGCGAGGAATAATAAACCCCCGACTAAGGCAATCCCAGCAATACCACCAATAATATAATTCCGTTTTTGTGAATTGGTTGGGGGTTCGGCTGTGTAAACTTTAGGTTCTACCGCGAAGTTATTCAGGCGTCCACCTTCTTCATTGATATAGGGCATGAGTACAAATCCATAGATTACTATTTGGGATCAACAATAACAAAAATTTACACAAAAGGGGAAAGTTAACTGGTAATTGTCCCAGTTAGGGGTGAAGACGCTTGAGCGTAGCTTTTGACCGGAATGCGCCCAGCCAGATAGGCCAGACGTCCGGCTTCCGTGGCCATTCCCATAGCTCTGGCCATTGCCGTTGAATTTTGGGCCAAAGCGATCGCCGAATTAATTAATAACGCATCCGCCCCCATTTCCATCGCCAAGGCGGCTTCACTAGGCCCACCGATTCCGGCATCCACAACGACGGGAACCGTGGCATTATCAATAATAATGGCAATATTGGCAGCGTTTCTAATTCCCTGTCCTGAACCGATGGGAGAACCCAAAGGCATCACCGTGACACAGCCAACGTCCTCTAAACGTTTCGCCAGCAGAGGATCGGCGTTAATATAGGGTAAAACAGCAAAACCTTCTTTAACTAGCTGTTCTGCGGCTTCTAGGGTGCCAATGGGGTCAGGAAGCAAATATTTACTATCAGGAATTACTTCTAATTTGACAAAATTATTGTCTTCCTGTCCCAATAATTTTGCCATTTCCCGCCCTAATCTAGCCACCCGAATTGCTTCTTCTGCGGTTTGACATCCGGCGGTATTTGGTAACATCCAAATTCTAGTCCAATCAATGGCTTCGGCTAACCCTTCATGTCCTGGGGCTTGGGTTTGGACTCGTCTAACGGCGACGGTAACAATTTCACAACCACTCGCCTCAATACTATACTGCATTTCTTGGAGGTTGCGATATTTTCCAGTTCCGGTCATTAACCGAGACTTAAAGGTTTTTCCCGCAATAATTAAGGGGGTATCTAGGAAAGATGGGATGGGTTTTTCTAGGGTTTGCATAATAGTTAATCCTGAATAAGTAATAAGGATCACGGATTTAAGAGGATTT
>DMPJ01000337.1 GCA_003456035.1 Planktothrix sp. UBA8402 | reverse complement strand
TAGATTCTTTACCTAACTTATTTTCAAAATAGTTCATTATTTGTGACCGAGTTTCATTATTAAATCCAGAAGGATCATAGGGTATATTTTCAATTTTTTCCTTTTGTCTCTTACGAAAAATTTTTCGTAAATCTGAAAGAGCCGATTTATATAAATCAGAGTAGTCAATTACAAGAGTATATTTAGAATGATTTCGAGATATTTGTATAAAANNACAAAATCATAATTTCCCCAAGATTTAGGGGGAAAATACTCTTTAAACTTATTGGAGTAAGATGAATCTAACTGACGTTTTGTTCTATCATTTTCAACAGCTTTAATTAGCTCAGAGACAAACTCTTTAAAATACAATAATAATTTGGCACAGACACTCTTACCACTGGCTTGAGGGCCAATCATAATATTGATCTTCTTAACCTCTATTTCTAAGTGTTCAATTCCGGCAAAGTTGTCTATAATTAATTTTTCAACCATTGTGCAGCCTTTTCTTGTTAATAACTTCAACAATTTTAACGGGTGGTGTGTTCATAGACTGTTTTCAATAGATATAAATTAATAAAGTTGCGATCGCAAACAACCTAATCATATATCCTATAATTAGAACAAAAATCCCCAAAAAGCCATAAATCCGCGTTAGGGAACACCGAGAAAAGTATGAGTAGAATTGAAACCCGCACAGAACCGATGGTCTTGAACATGGGGCCACACCATCCCTCCATGCACGGAGTCTTACGGTTAATTGTCACCCTGGATGGGGAAGATGTGGTGGACTGTGAACCCGTCATCGGGTATCTGCATCGCGGTATGGAAAAAATCGCCGAAAGTCGCAGCGTTGTTATGTACGTTCCCTATGTTAGCCGATGGGACTATGCGGCGGGAATGTTCAACGAAGCGGTGACGGTGAATGGCCCGGAACGATTGGCCGGAGTTACTGTCCCCAAACGGGCGCAATATATTCGGGTGATTATGCTGGAGTTAAACCGCATCGCCAATCACCTATTATGGCTTGGCCCATTCCTGGCCGACGTCGGTGCTCAAACTCCGTTCTTCTACATTTTCCGAGAACGGGAACTCATTTATGACCTATGGGAAGCTGCGACCGGATACCGAATGGTGAATAATAACTATTTCCGTATTGGCGGGGTCGCGGCCGATTTACCCTATGGTTGGGTGCAGAAATGTCGGGATTTTTGCGATTATTTCGCCCCCAAAATTGACGAATATGAACGCTTAATTAGCAATAACCCGATTTTCCGACGTCGAATTGAAGGTTTAGGGACTATTACCCGGGAACAGGCGATTAACTGGGGATTATCTGGCCCGATGTTACGCGCCTCCGGGGTGAAGTGGGATTTACGCAAAGTTGACCACTACGAATGTTATGACGAGTTGGACTGGGATGTGCAGTGGGAAACGGCTGGAGACTGTTTAGCTCGTTATTTTGTGCGGATTCGGGAAATGCGCGAATCCCTTAAAATCCTGTATCAAGCCCTAGATGCTCTCCCGGGTGGCCCCTACGAAAATTTAGAAGCCCAACGGATGATGGGGGGGCCGAAATCCGAATGGAATGGCTTTGATTATCAATTTATTGGTAAGAAAATTGCCCCGACATTCAAAATTCCTAAAGGGGAACATTATGTGCGAATTGAAAGTGGCAAAGGGGAATTAGGCATTTATATTATTGGTGATGATAATGTCTTTCCCTGGCGCTTCAAAATTCGGGCGGCGGATTTCTGCAATTTACCCATTATCTCGGAATTAGTTCGAGGTGAAAAAATCGCTGACCTAGTAGCAATTCTAGGTAGTATAGATATTATTATGGGTTCGGTTGACCGTTAGGATTAAAAACCCGGTTTCTTTAAGAAACCGGGTTTTTTAACAAAAATTTATAAAGCATCAAATGACAATTGTTATAGTATACTGAAAACAGAGACAAAATAAAACTGATGTTGGACAAAAACTAGATCGGTTTGCGTAAAAATTCTCCGGGTGCTCTCAGTCAAATTGATCAAAGTAAAAGTTTAAATAATCTCTACATTATTTTTTTCAATAGAGTTAGAGGATAATACCATGAAAAGTAATGAAATTGTTGACCGATATCTTCGGGGAGAACGGGATTTCCGAGGGTTAGACTTGAATGCAGAAAATTTAATTGGAGTCACCCTTAATCACGCAAATTTCTCAACTTCAATTTTAAAAAATGCTTCCCTGGCTAGAGCTTATTTAGAACGTAGTTTCTTGTTTGATGCTAACTTGAATGGAGCTTTTTTATATGCCACTAATTTAAGTTATGCCAAAATGAAAGGCAGCTATTTAATTGAAGCAGATTTAACTAAAGCTAACCTGCAAGGGGCGCAATTGAATGGCGTTGACTTAACTAATGCTAAAATGAGTGGTGCGATTCTATTTTGTGTAAATTTATTCCGGGCAAATTTAACCGGGGTGAATTTATGCGGCGCAAATTTAAACGGAATTAATCTCCGGTCGGCAAATTTAGAAAAAGCCAATTTAAACTGGACAAATTTAACCGGAGCGAGATTAAGCGGAGCCAATTTAAGAGGGGCGCAGTTAAATGGAGTTACCTTGAATGGCGCGTTTCTAAATGGATTAGATTTAGAAGGAATTGATTTTAGTGGTTTAGAACTAAATAATGTTAAATTGAGTGGGGCAAAATTGTCCGGTGCTAACTTCATGGGAACCGCATTACAAGCTGCTCAAATGCGATTTTCTAACTTAGAAGGCGCTAATTTACAACAAGCAGATTTGCATGATAGTGTCTTAAAAGGAGGACAATTTGTTTTAGTTAACTTAATGAAAGCTGACCTCCGGGATGCAGATTTGAGAAATGCAGATTTGAGTAAAGCTAATCTGAATTTGGCAGATTTATCCGGTGCAAATTTAACGGGAGCTAGTCTTCAAGGTGCCTATTTATGGGGAACTAATTTAGATGGAGCTTGTTTAGAAGGAACAAATTTAACCGGGGCTAGTTTGCGAAATGCCAAACTCAATGGTGTAGATTTACAAAACGCCATTTTGCATGGTGCAACTATGCCCGATGGTCGGGTTTATTAACCTTTATTGTTGGGCTTTATCCCTCCCCTAGAAACCCGGGTTTTTTAGGGAATATGTGGGTCACAACGAATTTATAACGGATTTAGAATTTCTATAGATTTGCGATCGCTTTTTTGTTAAGAAGGCGATCGCAAATCTTGATCATGGTTATCCATTAACTGTTTATTAAGTCTTCTATAGTTCGTTCAAATTCATCACATTCGTCTACTAACTGAATAACTACCCTACGGAAATAATCAACATCAATTAAGCTCATTTCGGCGTTATGAATAATCGAAAAAACTTGTTGATCACCGATATTTTCTATGCCCCAAAATCCTAATTTATACTGAGCATTTTTTTGGAGAAGTAACGTAGATAAACGATGAGGGATATCATCTACATCGTCAAATTTTAGGCCACTTGGACAAGAAAATTCAATGGTCAAATCGTACTTGATAATAAATACAGTTTGCGTGCTTCCTGATTCCATGTTGAACTTAATTACTGCCGTTTTATTGTCAATCTTATAAATATTCCAGTCAAGATTTTGGCAGTAACTTTCTACAGTTGAGCGAAACTTAAACGAAGAAAATATGTCTTTATCAATAGCCATAGATCCATCTCCTGAATTAATAGGTTTACTCGTAGCTAATAAGGAAAAAATATCAGATTTTTTAAGAGCAGAGGACTTTACTTGTTCAATTAAATGACCCATTGAACCTGTGCCATCAATANNCAGCTATAAACTTTCACCTCTGGTATTTCTCGCTTATTCTCAACTTTTTTTATGGTAATTCTTTTGTTCAGAACGCTGCACACTAAAAAAAACTGATTTTATTGGATTTTTTGTAACCAAATTTTAAGGTAAAACCTGAAAAGAACTGATTTGATCGATTTTGAGTAAGTTATAATGGCTAGAATTCTTACTCTACCTAAACTTTATGACTATTACAGAAGTTTTACANNGACGATTTAGAAAAAGCTGTTGTTCAAGGACTTTGGCAAGGAAAAACTTACAATCAAATTGCAGATGAATGTGGGTATGATAGTAAAAACTATATTGGAGATATTAGCCGCAAATTATTTAAAGTTCTATCTGAACAAATAGGAGAAGATGTTAATAAAGCTAATTTTTGTTGGACAATAGAAAGAGCTAAAAATTCTCAGTTTTTTGGTTTGGTTAATGGAAATGTTACTTGGTGTCCTTTTTCTCCTCAAAATGATCAGAATCCATCTATCAATGATCAAGATAAAACAAGCAAAAGCAGAGGTTATCACGATTTAACAATAGCTCCTAAAATAACTCACTTTTATGATCGCACCACCGAACTTAACACCCTATCCCATTGGTTAATTGATCAAAATACTCGTCTAACCTCAGTTTTAGGATTAAGTGGTATTGGNNAAAACCACCCTAGTTAAACAATTTGTTGACCTGAACTTACAACACTTTGATATTATTATCTGGAAAAATATCAAACTCTCCCCATCTTTAGATAGTATTCTGACTGAAATTTTAACCAGTATTAATCCTGATTCTGTTTTAGCTGATCATAAATTAACTCAAATTTTAAATCTTTTTCGTGATCAAAAATGTTTAATCATCCTCGATGACGTGCAGGAATTATTTATTAAAGAAAAATCAGCCGGACAATATAAAAGTGAATATCGAGATTATCAACCCTTTTTGACAATGATAACCGAAACTGAACACAAAAGCAGTTTAATTTTAATCAGTCAGGAAAAATGCCAAGAAATGATCTCCTTAGATGAAGAATTATATCCGGTTAAGTGTTTGGATTTGGAAGGGTTAGATAGTATTGAAATTCTGAAAAACTATGGTTTACAAGATCAGGATAGTTGGTCAACGCTGATTCAACTGTATGAAGGTAATCCGGTTTATTTAAAAGATATTGCAAGTTTAATTAAAAAAATATTTAGCGGTAAAGTATCGGAATTTTTACAAGAAAATAGCTTAATCATAACAGAAGGTATAAAATCCCGTTTAAATCAAATATTTGAGCGATTATCCCTAATCGAACAACAGATTATTATAGAATTAAGTCAGGATAATCACCCGGTATCCAGAGAAGATTTAAGAGAAAGTCTATCGTTATCATCAATGGATTTAATTAATGGTTTAGATTCTTTGACAAAACGCTATTTAATAAAAATAATTGAATCTGATCAAGTTTTATTTAGTTTATCTCCTGTGGTGCGAGAATATATTAAAGTTCGCTGTGATTAATAAAATTAATTGATTTTTTGCGAATATGATTGGTTAAATTTCCGGCTAAGAGGGTAGCAATAACAATATTTTTATAATAATTGATGATATAATAGAGGGGAATTATTATTTTAATTTCGAGGATGAATTTAACTTCCGAAATAATGATTTTTTCCAGATAAAAATTCCAATTGCACCCAAACAAAATAACCCCATCACCCCTGCTAACGGATTTTTATCAATTCCGGTAATCGCTTCAGAAACGGTATCAGAATAATCAATCAGTTGCCCAACATTAATCATATAATAACCCCAAACCAAACCCCCATGTAACCCCATTGGTAAACCTAACCAACCGGAGGGACTTAACCGCAAACTATTAGAAGAAGCGGGGAAAAAAGCCAGTTTTGAGACAACTAATATTAATCCTAATAACACTAATCCGGGAAATTGTAAAGCAGTTCTTTGAATTTCTGCTAAGGGTTTAATAAAATGTAAACTAGCAAAAATTATACTATTAATTCCTAACGCAATTTTNNCCTAAAGCAATTTTAGGGTGATAATCCCGGTTTAGTTCATCGAGTAACCATCCCCTAAAAAATAATTCTTCAGCAAAACCAATTCCAAAAGCCACTAAAAACCCTTCTAAAATAATTCTTAAAAAATTAGGGTTAGGAGCTTGCCATATTACCCAACCGAATAAGGATTCTATAATAAATAATCCCATTAAACTGCATAATCCTAATAATAATCCTTTGAGATAATTTTGATAATTTTTAGGATTAAAAACTAAACCATAGCGAGTTAGAGGG
>DMPJ01000088.1:1121-4139 GCA_003456035.1 Planktothrix sp. UBA8402 | reverse complement strand
CTATTCCCTATTCCCTATTCCCTTTCTTTAAGATGGATAAACCTGTCGATAATAGGCTTGATATTCTTCTGATAATAAAGGCTCCCACCAACCGCGATGGGTTAAATACCAGCCCACCGTTTGACGTAACCCTTCTTCAACAGTAACTAAGGGTGCCCAGCNNTTATTGGCATCAATAGCATATCTTCGATCATGTCCGGCTCTATCTTTAACGAAGGTAATTAATTGATTAGAAGGTTTTACAGGTAAGTGTACTGCTAATTCATCCATAATCCGACATAATATTTTAACTAAATCAATATTCTTAACTTCATTATTTCCCCCAATATTGTACATTTCTCCGGGTCTTCCATTATGAATCACCGCATCTAAGGCTCGACAATGATCTAAAACATACAACCAATCTCGCACATTTTGACCATCGCCATAAACCGGAAGCGGTTTTCCTAATAAAACGTTAATACACATTAACGGAATTAGTTTTTCAGGATAATGATAGGGGCCATAATTATTAGAACAATTGGTAATAATTGTCGGCATTCCATAAGTATGATAATAAGCTCTAGCTAAATGATCACTTCCCGCTTTTGAGGCAGAATAGGGACTATTAGGAGTATAAGGTGTGTGTTCGGTAAAAGCCGGATCATTCGGGCCAAGACTACCATAAACTTCATCGGTAGAAACGTGCAGAAACCGATAATGTTCTGGTTTACCCTGGGCTAACCAATATTGACGAAAAGCTTCTAATAGGGTAAATGTTCCAACAACATTGGTTTGAACAAAAGCATCGGGGCTAATAATTGAACGATCAACATGAGATTCGGCGGCAAAATGGGCTATAGTGTTAATCTGTTCTTCTTGTAATAAAGCATCAATTAGAGGGCGATCGCAAATATTCCCTTGCACAAACCGAAAATTCGGGTTATGTTCTAAACTGACTATATTTTGGAGATTTCCGGCATAGGTTAAAGCATCTAAAACTACAATTCGATCATCGGGGTAAGCACTAAACCAATGATGGACAAAGTTTGATCCAATAAACCCCGCTCCTCCCGTAATTAGAATGCAATGGGGTGAACGGTTGCTAGTGTTATCGTAACTATATTGAACGGCCAAGGTGATATCCTCCTAGGTAATAAAAATAATCCTGAAAATTCTGTTTAAACCCCTGATCTGATCAACTCTTGACCATTGTACTCGTTGCAGTGGCTAACTAAGGGAAATTGTGCCAAAAAACAGAAAGTTGATCTTTACCTAGAACGCCAGTTAACTCTATGATATTGAAGTGACTGTGAGGAGATCGGAGTGAGCGACTATAATACTATCGCATTGGCGAAAACGGGTGATCCCAAAGCGATCGCAATTTTAATCAACCAGGCGTTACAACCCAAGGGAGTCACCGCCAAAGTTACTCGTCAAGACCACTATCTCCAGGTAGTTTTGGTGTCTGAACAAGTTCCCGATGCTCAAGCCTGTGTTCGTGTAGTTCATAATGGTTTGATGCGGTTACAGTCCCATTTGGTTGGGTCTGTGACGATTTCTGGATACCGTCGAGGTCAAAAAAAATCTGGCTGGACGCAAACCCTGGTATTTCAGCAGTTTGTCCCAAAACCCCCAAAACCCCCAAAACCTCCAAAACCTCAACCTCAAAAAAATCAAAGTCTAGGGTTATCGCTTCCTAAACTTACAATTCCTAAGCTGCAAATTTCCCTTCCCAAAATTGTTTTTCCCAAACCTAAAGTTACGGTTTCTAAACCTTGGTTGATTTTGGGCTCTGTGAGTTTAATGGTTTTGCCGATATCGGGAATTATATTCAATCAAAATCAAGAACAAATTACTAATTTATTAACAGAAATTCCTCAAGGCATATCTTCTAGTATAGCTCAGATTTCCTCAATTTCGTTAGCAACAGAAACGGTTTCTACTCCTCCCCCAATTTCCACAACCGCAACCCTACAAAATCTGAATCAAGTCTCTAATTTAACCCTGAAAATCCTAGAAAATCCGATTAATCCCGATTTGCGAATTACAATTCGGGCCGTAGGTGATATGATTCCAGGAACTAATTATCCCTATAATAAATTATCCGCTAACAAAAGTGCTTTATTTGCCGGGGTTAAATCGGAATTGAAAGGGGATATTGTTTTTGGAAATTTTGAAAGCACTTTAACTAAATATCCGAGTAGTGCTAAAAATATCGGTCGCGGGTTAGTCTTTGCCTTTCGCAGTCCTCCTGAATATAAGAATTTACTTAAGGATGCCGGATTTAGTATTTTAAATGTTGCTAATAATCATTCCTTTGATTTTTTTGAAGCGGGTTTTAAAGATACGATTAAAAATATTCAAACCACAGGAATTAAGGCAGTTGGGGAAAAAGGAAAGATTGTTTATAATCAAGTAAAAGGGGTAAAAGTTGCATTTATTGGGTTTAGTAATTATGATTATCATAATAATTTAAGTAATATTGAAGCCGGGGAAAAGTTAGTTAAAGAAGCTCAAAAAAATGCGGATTTTGTGGTGATTTCTTTTCATGGTGGGGCGGAAGGAACTGGAGCATTAAATGTTAGGAACAAAACCGAATATTTCTATGGAGAAAATCGCGGTAATCTAGTTCTATTTGCCCATAGTATGATTGATGCTGGGGCAGATTTAGTATTAGGACATGGCCCCCATGTTCCGCGAGCATTTGAATTACATCAAGGGAAGTTAATTGCTTATTCGTTAGGGAATTTTATGGGATATCGAACATTATCAACCGATGGGGAGTTAGGATATTCTTTGATTTTAGAAGCGAAAGTTAATCCTCAAGGTGATTTTATCGAGGGAAAAATTATTCCCGTTAAGTTAGATTCCCAAGGTATTCCTAATTTAGATAATAGTTCTAAAAGTGTTAATTTAATTCGTAATCTCACCAAACAAGACTTTCCTAAAACCTCTTTGAAAATTGATCATGATGGCAATATTTTAATTAAAAAACCTTAATGGTGTTGACTTTTGAATAATGGTGATGGTGCGTGC
>DMPJ01000088.1:0-1012 GCA_003456035.1 Planktothrix sp. UBA8402 | reverse complement strand
TGCGTGCGCTTGTCGCTTACGCACCCTACAGTATATACTATGTAACGAATTGTGAAAAATCATCTATCCTTGCCATTAATATGATCTCTGAACAGCTTGTCGTTTCCCCGATTTATATTGTTGTTGTTGCTTCAACGGTTTTAGCCGTATTGTGGGGAATCATTTTTAAAGATATGTTGGAATATCGGGTGGCACTCTGGAGTGATAGCCCTCAACAGTCAACTTCTATTGCTTATAAAACCCCTAACTTAATTATTGCTTATTTGGGGATGACTTTATTTATCTTATTGTCTGTAAGTTCCAGTTTAGCGGTCTTTTTCCCCGTATATTGGATTGCTGGAATCCTAGGTTTAGTGGTTGTTATTCCCACGGCTTTATTAATTTGGGTACAATTAGGTTCAATGCTAAATTTATTAGCCACAAAAGGTTATGGAGCCATTGATATTGATACCATATTTCCTAATCAATCTTCTGAACAAACAACAAATCCAACTGTTAGTAAAAGTAACAGTTAATCAACATGATCAATTGTAGGGTGCGTAAGCGAAGCGCACGCACCGTAATTTTATAACCGGAACTGACTTGACAGAATCAATACTGATCAACGATAATAGTAGATTGTGTCTAAACCATGCTCGGAACAGGTGCAGACATGGCAAAGGCTCAAAAAATCAGAAAGTTAATCAACTCCTGAGTGGTTGAAAGCGCTTTGAACATTTGGGCTACCTGTACGGCAACCTTAACCAAAAATTACATGACTTACGCAATTATTGAAACAGGCGGTAAACAAATCAAAGTAGAACCCGGTCGTTTCTACGATATTGAACTGTTGCACGTCGAAGAAAATGAATGTGCGATTCGTTTAACCTAAAATAAGCTGAAAGGCTTATGGGACGGTTAGCCTAACTGCTAAAACAGTTAGTGACAACTGATTACATTTATGGGTGAAATTCTGTGAATTAAGTCCCATCCCTCAAGTGCTGAGGTGAAAGCATAACCCCTAGTTTGCTTG
>DMPJ01000087.1:7188-8169 GCA_003456035.1 Planktothrix sp. UBA8402 | reverse complement strand
TTTTAGGTTAAACGAATCGCACGAACTCATGAATAATACAGTCCTTAATGATGCCAGTTTATCAACGGCACAGACCCGACAGAAAGGATCTGGGCGCACCGATAACCTCCGGCGTCTAGTCTGGAAACTGAGTATTGCCACGTTACTGCTAATGGCCGTTGGTAGTGCGACGCGAGTTATGAATGCTGGACTAGCCTGTCCCGACTGGCCATTATGTTACGGGGCGTTTGTCCCAACAGCACAAATGAATTTTCAAGTCTTCTTGGAATGGTTTCACCGTTTGGATGCTGCCGCCATTGGACTCGGTGCGATCGCTCTTGTGGGATTATCCTGGTGGTACAGACGGGAGTTACCCCAATGGTTACCCTGGGCTTCTCTGTTCGCCTTGGCTTTAATTCTGTTTCAAGGGGTTTTAGGAGGACTGACAGTAACACAACTCCTGCGTTTTGATATTGTTACCGCCCATTTGGGAACCGCTTTACTGTTTTTCTCAACTCTGCTGATTATCGGTTGTTTGCTATACCCCTATCAAGGAACTGGAAATGTCGGAAAGCTACCCGGGATCAGCATTACCGCAGCAATTTTAGTCTACTTACAAAGCATTTTAGGGGCTTTAGTTGGTTCTCAATGGGCTTTGCATCAATGTTTTGGGGCTTCCCAACTTTGTACGGTGATGAATAGTCATATTGTCGGGGTAGTTCCCCCAACCCTAACTACATTAACCTTGATTGTCTTGGTTTGGCGAACTTCTGCCTTACATCCCCTACTCAGAAAATTAGCCCAGATCGCCGGAGTTTGTTTAGTGGCTCAAATTCTTTTGGGGGTGGCAACATTTTATCTGCGTTTGCAAGTAGAATTTCTCACCGTCGCTCATCAGGCAATGGGTGCTACACTTCTAGGAACTTTAGTCTGTTTTAGTGTTTTAGCCCTACGCGATCGACACAATTACGAATTGTCTTAGTAATTCGTAATTCGTAATTC
>DMPJ01000087.1:0-7125 GCA_003456035.1 Planktothrix sp. UBA8402 | reverse complement strand
TAATTCGTAATTCCCTGTTCCCTGTTTCTAGTTAACAATTTAGGTCATAATTCATGCAAGAAGTGATTCAAACCAACGTCTCCCGACACCACGAGAATATTTTACAAGTGCTTCAAAGTTATTATCAACTAACCAAGCCTAGAATTATTCTGTTGTTATTAATTACAACGTCAGCCGGAATGTGGTTAGCATCAAAAGGAGAAGTTGATCCCCTATTATTATTGGTAACATTAACTGGAGGTGCTTTAGCGTCTGGTTCTGCCAATACTATTAACTGTTTGTATGACCGAGATATTGATTACATTATGGAACGGACTCGTTGGCGGCCGATTCCTTCGGGTCGGGTTAAACCCATTGATGCTCTGATTTTTGCGATCGCTCTTGCCATTACTTCTTTTGCCTTACTGACGGTTTTTGCTAACTTATTAACGGCATTATTAGCCCTATCAGGTATTGTTTTTTATGTCCTGATCTATACCCATTGGTTAAAACGTCATAGTGTTCAAAATATCGTGATTGGGGGAGCCGCTGGAGCTATTCCGCCTTTAGTTGGATGGGCGGCGGTAACGGGGGATTTAAGTTGGGCAGCGTGGCTATTATTTACGATCATTTTTCTCTGGACACCTCCACATTTTTGGGCATTAGCAATGATGATCCGAGATGAATATAAGGAAGTTGGTGTTCCGATGTTACCTGTAATTAAAGGTGATGAAATTACGGCTAAACAAATCTGGATTTATAGTTTAATTATGGTTCCGACAACGTTATTGTTGGTTTATCCATTACATACCAGTGGTTTTGTTTATGCGGCGATCGCTTTAATATTAGGGGGGATTTTCCTACAGAAAGCATGGCAATTATTACAATCTCCCTCGGAAAGAAATACAGCCCGATCACTGTTCAAATATTCCATCTTTTATTTAATGCTATTGTGTTTAGCAATGGTTATTGATAGTTTACCAATTACCCATTCTATGGTGATGGCATTGGCTGAATATTTACCGATGGGATTAATCTAAATGATTCCATCCCTTCCGACCTGAAAAAATCCAGATCATGCCCGCATCCTGCGGGTAGTTAGCATCTAAGACTTATTTAACCACAAAGATACTAAGACACAAAGAATACAAATTTGCTGTTTGCACTATGAACTATTGGATTTTGTATTGGATTTTAATTGCTTGTATGATGGTGGGGATTATTGGAATTGTTGTTCCTTTATTACCCGGAACCAGTTTGATTTTAGGGGCTATTTTAGTGTGGGGAATTGCTACAAAATTTACTGGAATTGTGGGGCCGATGATTGTGGTCATTTCTATTTTAATTTTAAGTATGGTGATTGTCTATTTAGCAACAATTTTGGGATTACAACAGTTTGGGGCGAGTCAATGGGCGCAGTTTGGAGCGATTATTGGATTGGTGGTGGGATTATTCGGACTATTACCTGCTTTACCCTTCGGAGGGCCGTTATTAGGGGTTTTAATCGGGCCGATTTTGGGGGCTTTTATTGGGGAATTTCTCTATCAACGGGATGTTAAATTGACTGCACGAATTAAGCCTGCTTTTAAGGCGAGTATTGGGGTTTTTATTGGTTCAATTTTAGGCAATGTGATCGAATTGGTATTAGGAATTGTTGCAGTTGGTATTTTTATTATCAAGACTTGGCCGTTGGTTTCTACATTGCAGCCTTNNCACGGATTTTAATCTGTGTTAATCTGCGTAATCTTCTTAAATCCGTGATCAAAAATTAGGGATTGACTTTGAGCATCGCTTGAATTTCAAGTAAGCCCTGGGATAAAATTAAGTTTTGAATTTTGATATCAGAACCTAAATCAATGATATAATGATCTAAGTGGAGTTCAGTATTGATGTCATAAATTTGAACTTGAGGCTGAACCAACATCAGTTCGCGGAAATTAGCAATTTCTAATCCGGTTTTTAATTGAAAAGACAATAATTCACCGGACTCAAAAAGCAGCTTGGCGTCTAAAATTAGATCATCGGTTTCTAGGGTAATTTCGGGGTTTTGAATCTGTTGCACCGATTTAACCCAAGACTGATCTGCCTCCGGTTTAGGATCAGAGGAAGATGTCAATGCAGTTTCCGTCATTGATCTAAATAGGGACAAAACAAACTCGTTTAATGCCTGTTCTAATATCGGAGCTTGTAGGGATATATTCAGATCCGATTGATTCAAATTTAGATTTCCGGTGACAAAAAAAGGTTCTAATAGGTGTAAAGCTTGACCTTTTAATACTTGACTAAAGTTAAACCGAATATCCGATCCTTGTAATTGTACCTGAGTTAGATGTAACCCTCGATAGATGGCATTCTCGCACCAAACAGATACTGCTGGAATCTCCCCGGAGAGTAGAGAGCGATTACTCCCTTCGATATTTAGATCTAGGTGGTCAATTTTGTCAACTTGCGATCGCAACCAAAGCCGAATTGCTGTTGATAACAGACTTCCAATTAAGGGTTTACGCCCTGTCTGAATTAATCCCATAGCGACTCCAAAATTAGCATCCCCACATTATTCGCGCGCGGAACTCAGATTGATAGTAGGATCAATTGCGGATTGCCCGGATTGCTGTAATATTTGTACATAGTCTTTAGACTGTGACGAAACCCTAGGGTAGTTCACCAAATTCACCAGTAATCAACGACATTTATCAATAAGCATGGATGAAAGGCTACAAAAAATTATGGCTCAATGGGGCATTGCCTCGCGCCGTCAGGCTGAAGAAATGATTCAAGCTGGACGGGTGCGGGTGAATGGCAATTTAGCTCAGTTGGGACAAAAAGCCGATCCAAATTGCGATCAAATTGAGGTTGATGGAAAGCTAATTCACCCCTCCTACCGACCTGTGCCGATCTATTTATTACTCAATAAACCCATAGGAGTTGTATCGACTTGTTTAGATCCTAACGGACGACCTGCCGTTTTGGATCTACTTCCGCGTAAAATGCGAGTAGGTCAAGGCATTCATCCGGTTGGACGGTTGGATGTAGATTCTACAGGAGCATTATTGCTGACCAACGATGGAGAATTAACTTTTCGTTTAACTCATCCTCGTCATTTCATTCCTAAAACTTATCAAGTCTGGGTTGCTGGAAATCCACCGGATTCAATATTACAGGCTTGGCGTCAGGGTGTCTTATTGGCAGGAAGAAAAACACTACCTGCTCAAGTTCGGTCTATCCAACGAAATTCAGGCGACCAAACTTTATTGGAAGTGATTTTATATGAGGGGAGAAATCGGCAAATTCGCCGAGTTGCCGAACAGTTTGGTTATCCAGTTATTAAACTACACCGAACTACTATTGGCTCAATTCAACTCCAACCTCCTGGACAATCTGTATTGCCAGAGGGTCAGTATCGTTCTCTGAGTGCCTCAGAAATTGAGTTTTTACGAAATCCTATTTTATCCCCATTAGTTAGTTTACCAATCAACCCTGTAGAAACCAAGGAGTAAATGATTATGAAAACTGATTTATTTGTCTTACCATTTAAAACGAATAAAAATCCGCGTCCAACCTTTAATTCCTATGATCCTGAAAGGATTCAGCGATTAGTAGAAATTGGAGGACAACTACGAGAAACTCGTCTGGGTCATTCCCTATCTTTGGATATGGTAGCAGCTTACACCCGAATCCGTTCCCATTTATTACAATCCCTAGAAGAAGCTAGGATAGAACAGCTACCAGAACCAGTTTATACTCAAGGTTTAATCCGTAGCTATGCTGATGCTTTGGGTTTAAATGGAGCCGAATTAGCTAACTTTTTTCTCCCGGAAACACCGCAGGCGGGGATGAAATCAAAACTTAGTTGGTTAGCCCTGCCACAATTAAGGCCAACCCATCTTTACTTAACTTATATCCTATTAATTATTTGTGCTATTAATGGGGTTTCTTATCTGAATAAAACTGCTAATTTGGCTGGTGTATCGGGTGAACCTGTTGCTATACCCAACCCGTCGGAAGTTAATCCTCAATTGCGTCAGGCGGTAGTTAAGTCGGAAACCCCACCAGAAAGTCGCTTAGTGTCTTCTAGTCCATCTCCGACGACTCCAAAGGTGAAGACAACCGTTGAGAAAGTGCCCGAAACCAAGTCCTCCGCTAAATCTACGACGGAAAAGACGGTGGAAGTAGGAATTGTGGTTAAAGATGTCTCCTGGGTATCNNATTGAAGTCGATGGTAAAACCGAATTTGAGGGGACGTTAGAGGGAGGAACAGAACGCAGTTGGAAAGCGAAAGATAAGGTCGTGGTTGTCGCTGGAAACGCTGGTGGTGTTCTGGTTATGGTGAATAATGGAGAAGCCAAACGTCTTGGTAAACCAGGTGAGGTTCAAGAAGTGGTGTTCAAAGCTGAAGATTTAGATAAATCCTAATCTCACTTTTCCCCCTCGCATCATTGTAGAGACGTTGCCTGCAACGTCNNGTTGCATGCAACGTCTCTACAATGATTACTGGTACGGGCGGGTTCATTCAGATTTAGGTAATTAGCAAAGATATCACAGAACCCGCCCCTACAACTGATACTTGATAACTTATTTAACGACCGTAGGTTTCGGTGAAAAATTTGAGGCGTTCTCCGATTTCTGCGGTTAATACCCCCGGTTGAAAACGCCAAGCCCAATTCCCTTCGGCTTCCCCGGGCATATTCATTTTAGCTTCACTACCTAAACCTAAAATATCCTGGAGGGGGAAAATTGCTTGATTAGCGACACAGGACATCGCTAACCGAATTAAATCCCAATGAATCCCATAACCGGAGGTACAGCCTAAATAGCGGGTGACTCGGGCTTGTTCCTGTAAACTCCGACGGTTAAACCAACCCACCGTTGTATCGTTATCATGGGTTCCAGTATAAACAACCCAATTAGCTGAACCATAATTATAGGGTAAATAGGGATTACCTGAACCGGAATCAAAGGCAAAATGTAGGATTTTCATGCCTGGTAAACCATATTTATCCCGCAATTGTTCCACTTCTGGGGTGATAATTCCCAAGTCTTCGGCGATAATTGGTAATTCGCCTAATTTCTGATTTAATAAGCTAAAAAAGGCATTTCCCGGTGCGTCTACCCATTGACCATTCATAGCGGTTGTTTCCCCTTGAGGAACAGCCCAAAATGATTCTAAACCCCGAAAATGATCAATTCTAACTAAATCTAAATAGCTTAATAAAGATTCAATTCGTTGTAGCCACCAATAGAATCCGTCCTGTTGCAAACGTTCCCAATTATAAACTGGATTTCCCCACAATTGCCCGGTGGCACTAAAATAATCCGGTGGAACTCCAGCCATTAATGCGGCTTCTCCGGTTTCTTCATCTAAACAAAAGATTTCAGGATGTGACCAAACATCGGCACTATCATGGGCAACATAAATCGCTAAATCTCCAAAAATTTGGATGCCTTGTTCATTGGCATACTGTTTGAGTTTTGACCATTGTTTGAAGAATTGAAATTGGAGAAATTTATGATAATAAATCGGTTTAGCTAACTTTTCTCCCCATTTATGTAAGGATTCCTGTTTTCGCAGGCTAATTCCTGCTTCCCATTGATTCCAACTTTCTCCATTGAATGCCTCTTTAAGTGACATAAAAATGGCATAATCATCTAACCAATAGTTACTGCGAGAACAAAATTGATTAAATTCTTCTTCTTGTTCTGATGTGGCATTGGCTTTAAAGGTAACACAAGCTTGATGAAATAGTTTTTCTTTAAAAGTTTTAACCGGATCAAAATTAACAATATGTTGGGGGAAATCCGGCGGATTTGCTAAGTCTTCATCGGTTAATAATTCATCCTCTTTTAAGAGTTCTAAACTAATTAATAAGGGATTCCCTGCAAAAGCAGAATAGGATAAATAAGGAGAATTGCCAAATCCAGTCGGGCCAAGGGGTAAGACTTGCCAAAGTTTTTGGGCGCTTTGTTTTAAAAAGTTAACGAATTGATAGGCGACCGGGCCAATATCTCCAACGCCAAAGGGACTTGGTAAGGATGTGGGGTGTAGTAGGATACCGCTAGAACGGGGAAATGACATAAGGATTAACGATAGGGTTTATACAAATTTGCCAGGGATCAAGTCAAATTGCAATTGAAAATCACATCAACTTATTAAATCCATCTTCTGATCTTACGACTAAGGGGAATATCCGGTTGGATAAATTTTGTCAAGTAGGACTTACGCAGAAACCGGGTTTCTGAACGAGAAATCTCGATTTCATCCGCAAAATCANNTTGGTCTTGTGCGTAAGTCCTGTCAAGGAAAGGATGGATTTGTGATGGTTTTAGCCAACTCTAGGGATAAAGGGTTTAAGGATTGAATTTTTAAAAGATGTTTATTAAAATTTTATGGGTTAAATAAAAATGAATTGATTATGAAAATATTGTGATTCATTTATGAATAAAATCAGAATTTTAAATCTATAAAAATACTTAAATATTCAGGGATTTTCTGATAAACTAATCAGAACGAAAGCCTAATCCTGTGCTTTTAACTATCCTATTTGTTAATATTGAAATTATGCTCACTGCTTTTACGGCTGCACTGTTACTGATTACGATTTCAGAACTGGGGGATAAAACATTTTTTATTGCAGTTATTTTATCTTTAAAAAATGATAGGAAATTAGTTTTTATCGGGGTAGTAGCTGCATTGGCAACAATGACAGTTCTTTCGGTTTGTGTGGGGCGGATATTTGCTTTCTTACCTCAGATTTATATTCATTATGCTGAGATTATTTTGTTTGCATTATTTGGGTTTAAGTTATTATATGATGCCAGTAAAATGCCGAAAGGTGCGGGGATTAGTGATGAACAAGAAGAAGCGTTAGAAGTAGTAGAAAAAGCCGAAAATCAGTCTCCAAAACGGAAAAGTAAATGGGGGGTTTTATTAGAAGCTTTTGTGTTAACTTTTGTGGCAGAATGGGGCGATCGCACTCAAATTGCTACGATCGCATTAGCTACATTTCATAATCCTGTAGGAGTGATTATTGGGGGAATTGTTGGACATACAATTTGTGCGGCTATTGCGGTATTAGGAGGGAAATTAATTGAGGGGAAAATTTCAGAACGGACTATTACGGCTATTGGAGGTTTTCTATTCCTTATTTT
>DMPJ01000426.1:357-11567 GCA_003456035.1 Planktothrix sp. UBA8402 | reverse complement strand
CAGTAAGTTTAATTCGCTCGCTAACCCATTCCTCATCATAGATTAAATATTTTATTTCAACTGATTTAATTGGTCTGACAGGATGCTATAAACTTCAGGAAAATTATCATAGGTTTGTAGCCAACAGAGGACTTCAGGATTCATCCATCCCAAAACTTTGCATAAATATTCGTGTTTTTGTTCGATTTTGTAATTTGTATCCCAGATGGGTTCATGATGAAAAACACGGTTTCTTAAATATAAAATTTCCGTTTGAAAGCGGGGTGCTATTTCGGAAAAGTTTCGTTCGCTAGATTTAGCATAGGGAAAAATTGCTTTAACACATTGATAAAAAACGCTTTTTTTATATTCATCTCTAATAATAAAACTAACCCAAAAACCCAAAGTTAGTTCGGAAATGATTCTATTACGGGTTAAATTTTTTTTCTGCATTCTGGCTGTATTTTTAGATTTTTCAATTGAGTTTAATCCATGTTGTCCTATCTTCAAAATTCTACCTTCATACCAATCTTTTCCATATTTATTTTGCAAAGCACCATCAATTTGATTGCGAAAAGTTATTTCAAAAAGGTGGAGGCTGGGATAAAGGGCGGCACAGAGTTGGAGGTTGAGTTGATAGATTTTCAAAGCCTTGTCTATTTGGCCGTCGGTTGCTTTAAGATAGGGTTGCAGACGTGCTTCTGAGAGTGCTTGTGTAATTGCATCTTGGGTTTCTGGTGAGAGTGGGTTCAGATCTGACATTGACAATCCTCTGGATTTAAGCTATATTATAAGTTGTAAGCTCTGGGACTGTCCTATGGCTCCACTGTGAGTTACTGACCCCGGCGTATAGAAAATTATTTTAGTCCGATATGCAAAACCTCCGAGTACCGACAGGGAAAGGGGGTTTTGCATTTTGAGAAATAATACTGCATTTATTAACATGGCTTCCACCTTTCAAGACCGTTCATGGTTAATAAGCTATTCTAGTAATGAAAATAACCCCATTGCGGACTTCTATATTCCCGCCCTAGAATGCGCTATCCAATATGACCGTAAATCAGGATTTTTTAATAGTGCCATCTTGAGTAAAGTTGCACGGGGACTAGGGGCAATGCTTTATAACCAAGGGAAAATTAGGTTAATTATGGGCTGTCAATTTTCCCCCCAAGATTTAGAAGCCATTCAACAAGGTTACGCCCTCCGAGATGCCTTAACATTCCGCTTAGAAACCGAATTAACCCACCCCGAAACCTTTGTTCAACTCCAACATTTTGAAATCCTCAGTTGGTTAATTGCTCATCAATATTTAGAAATAAAAATTGCCATTCCCTTAAAGTCCAACGGACTCCCAGAAGAAGCTAAAACTCAACTTGATTATCACCATATTTTTCATGAAAAAGTTGGCATTTTCACCGATAAACAAGGAGATATTATTGCCTTTAGTGGCTCAAATAATGAATCTTTAAGCGGTTGGGAAAGTAATATTGAATCCTTTCATATTTATTGTTCTTGGGAAGGCGGGCGAGAATTAGAACGAGTTCAAGAAGAACAATTTAGATTTGAACAACTGTGGCATCAATTAAGCCCGAATGTTCGGGTTTTTGATATTCCAGAAGCCGTTGAGCAAAAATTACTTCAATACACCCCAACCACCCAACCTGCTTGGAATCAACAAACCGAATTTGATACCCGACCTATTCCAAAAAATCATCAAATTCAAGCAAATGAATTAAATCCTGATTATAATGATAACAATAATAATTTTATAAATGATAAAAAAGTTGAATGGGAAAATATTAGCGAACGGGACGTTCGCACTGCTTTAAATTTTAAAGAAGAAAAAGAAGCCTTTGAAATTCTATTGAATTTACATCAACATCCCGGTTGTTTAGATTATTGTTTAAAATCCATTCCCATTTCCCCTTGGCCCCATCAAATAAAAATTCTCCGCCGCGTTGCTCAAACCTTTCCTAAAAGTTTCCTTATTGCCGATGAAGTCGGGTTAGGAAAAACCATCGAAACCGGATTAATTTTAAGATATTTATTAATTAGTCAAAAAGCCAAACGGATTTTAATTTTAGCCCCCGCCAGTATTCAACCCCAATGGCATGAAGAACTTCGAGAAAAATTTAATCTACATTTCTGGAGTTATAGCAAAGGCGAACTCATACAACCCCAAAATTCTCCATTAACTGCAAATAACCAACCTTTAACAAATATTTGGAATTCTCAAAACTTAATTTTAGCGTCTTCCCATTTAGTCCGTCGTTCTGACCGAATGCAGGAATTATTAGAAGCCGAACCCTGGGATTTAATTGTTTTAGATGAAGCTCATCATGCCCGTCGCAAAAGTCCTCAAAACCGCAAAGAAACCCCTAACGCTTTGCTTCAGTTAATGCAGAAATTACGGGATAAAACCCAATCTTTAATGTTATTATCGGCAACCCCGATGCAAATTGACACCATTGAAATTTTTGATTTACTTAATCTCTTAGGATTAACAGGACATTGGCAATATGGGGATAATTTCTGTGATTATTTTAGCACATTATCAGAAAAACCTAACAAATTTATTTTAGACTTTTGGCAACAAATGGCCGTCGATTATTTAAAACAAGGGGGGTCTCCTTGTCCGCAATTCCAACAGTATTTAGAAACAAAACATCGTCTCCTCGCTTATGAACTAGAAGATGTTTGGCAAAAAGGCATAAAATTGATTAACCCTAAACAATATTTAGATAATCCCAACTTTATCAATATTTCTAAACACTATTTAACCGTTAATACTCCCCTCAAAGATTTAATGTTTCGTCATACCCGTGATACCCTCCGCCAATATTATCGTCGCGGGATTTTAGACCAAGATATTGCTCAACGCCTCGTTCAAGATAACGCCATTACCTTAGAAAAAAATCGAGAAATCCCCCTATATCGGGCTGTGAGTGAGTATGTTCGTCATTTTTATAATTTAGCTCAAAAAGAAAATCAAAAAGCCTTGGGGTTTATTATGACCCTCTACCGTAAACGCCTCACCAGTTCCTTTTATGCGATTCGAGAATCCCTACAAAGACGCTTAGATGGGATTAATATTACCCCGGATGATTTAGGGGATTTAGACGACGCAGACGACCCCATTATTGAGGGATTAGAACGTTATGTAACTCCGGCTGACCCTGAAGAAATTGCTTATTTACAAGATTTATTACAGCAATTTGATCATACTGGAGAAGATAGTAAACTTTCCCATTGTATTAATATATTGCGACAGGAATTAAGTCAACGGGAAAGCGCAATTATTTTTACTCAATATACCGATACAATGGATTATCTCCGACAAACGTTACAACAATTATATGGATCTCAAATTGCTTGTTATTCAGGACGGGGTGGGGAACTGTATCAAAATTCAGAATGGAAAATTGTACCCAAAGAACAAATTAAACACCAGTTTCGGGCGGGAGAAATTAAAGTTTTATTGTGTACCGAATCGGCATCGGAAGGATTAAATTTACAAACCTGTGGGGTGTTAATTAATTATGATATGCCTTGGAATCCGATGCGGGTTGAACAGCGAATTGGACGCTTAGACCGCATTGGTCAACGTTATCAAACCGTGAGAATTCATAACTTTTATTATGATGGAACTGTTGAGGCAAAAGTGTATCGAAAACTCAGGGATAGAATTGATGCCTTTCAAACGGTTGTCGGAAATTTACAACCAATATTAGCGCAAGTTCCTACTTTTATTGAAAAAGCGGTTATGAGTGCTGACCCCGAAGAAGAAGGGGTACTATTAGCAGATTTTGAACAAGTTTTAGAAACTCCGCCCTTGCGTCCTTCTTTAGATGAAATGGTGGCAATGGATGTAGAAGCGGATTTATTAGAAATTCGTCAATTTTTACCCTCGACTCCCCTCACCAGTGAAACCTTAGAACAACTATTCACTCAATCCCAGGTTCTGAAGAATTTAGGATTTCATTTTGTAAAAGTAGAACCTAAAATTTGGCAACTTATTTTCAATAATCAAACTTATTTGGTAACGTTTTATCCCCAAGTCTTTGATGAACATTCCTCCCTTCAGTTCATGAGTTTTGGCAATCCCTTATTTGAATTGATATTACCGTAGATATTACAAATATTATAAAGTATTCCGGCTAGTTTAGAACCAGGTTTAGCGTTATATGTACTGCATTTAAACTGTATATTCTAGGGAGCGAGGACGCTCCCACTACAATAAATTTGCCATGTCCCAACTAGATGTACAACAGCTTATTAACTGATAACTGAACACTGATAACTGACACTAATAGCCCATGTCCTCGGCGGCAGTTTTGTAGTGCCAGCGAGGACGATGGCTGGCGATTAAGCTGTACTGCATCTATAAATTGTGATTAGGAAATTGCCCCATCCCTGTAGTGGGAGCGTCCTCGCTCCCTAGAATATACAATTTAATGCAGTACAGCTTATACCAGTGACCTAGCTTGAGAGTGGCTGTTCTTGTTTCAGTTGGGTGTGGAGACCAAACCCCTAGGTTTTTTGTGCACAAATCCTAGTAGGATAGAAAATAAAGAAATTTCAATAATTGCTATTTTTGTAGTTAGCTTAGAGAGGTATCCTTGAGTCAATCACTAGACGCCATTGCTCCCCATGGTGGACATCTGATTAATCGTATTGCAACTGCTGACCAACGACGGGAATTTTTGGACAAAGCAGAACATTTACCTATAGTTCAGTTGGATGAGCGATCGCTCTCTGATTTAGAATTAATCGCTATTGGTGGTTTTAGTCCCCTAACTGGGTTTATGGAACAGGTGGACTATAAAACCGTTGTTGACCAAATGCACCTGAATAATGGTTTACCTTGGTCAATTCCAATTACTTTGTCCGTATCGGAGGAGGTCGCCTCGAACCTAAAAGCCGGGGATTTGGTGCGTTTAGATTCCCCCACAGGTGAGTTTGTTGGGGTTTTGGAACTGACCGAAAAATATTCCTACGACAAGGAAACTGAAGCCCTGAAAGTCTACCGTACCACAGACGAAAAACATCCTGGGGTGAAAGTCGTTTATGATCAAGGGGGAATTAATCTCGCTGGCCCAGTGTGGTTATTAGAACGTCAGTCCCATCCCTACTTCCCGAAATATCAAATTGACCCGGCAGAATCTAGGGCGATATTTAGAGAAAAAGGCTGGAAAACTATTGTCGGATTTCAAACCCGAAACCCCATCCATCGCGCCCATGAATATATCCAAAAATGTGCTTTAGAAACCGTTGATGGCTTGTTTTTGCATCCCTTAGTCGGGGCGACAAAATCCGATGATATTCCGGCGGATGTACGGATGCGGTGCTATGAAATTTTAATTGATCATTACTATCCTAAACAACGGGTGATTTTAGCAATTAATCCGGCTGCGATGCGTTATGCTGGCCCCCGGGAAGCGATTTTTCATGCTATTGTGCGGAAAAATTATGGCTGTACTCATTTTATTGTCGGTCGTGATCATGCCGGGGTAGGCGACTATTATGGCACTTACGATGCCCAATATATTTTCAATGAGTTTGAACCGGGGGAATTAGGTATTACTCCGATGATGTTTGAACACGCTTTTTATTGTAAGGTGACAGAAGGAATGGCAACCAGTAAAACCAGTCCCAGTTCACCAGAACAGCGAGTCCATTTATCGGGAACTAAGGTACGAGAATTACTCAGTCGGGGAGAACTTCCACCCCCGGAATTTTCCCGCCCCGAAGTTGCTAACGAATTAATTAAAGCCATGAAAACAAATAATCAGTAATCAGTAATCAGTTAAGCTGTTGAGCATCTAAATTGGTTGTTGGGAAATCGTTAAGTCCTTGTAGTGCGAGCGTCCTCGCTCGCTAGAATATAGGGTTTAAATACTGAACAGCTTATCAGTTATCAGTTTTTAAATTATTACCTAATAACTGATAACGGTTATAGACGCGCCGTGGCAAGTCTAACCACTGATAACTGATTACTGATAATGCGGATACATGATAATGGGACTAAAACGACGGGAATTTTTACAACGGGCTGGCTTACTGCTGGCGGCGCTGGGGATTAATCAAAGACTGTATTATCGTTCTTATCAAGCCTTAGCACAGCCAACCCGACGGAAGTTAGCCCTATTAGTTGGAATCAATCAATATCCAACTATAAATCGCATTGAAGAACCGTTACAAGGCTGTTTGACGGATGTGGAATTACAACGGAATTTGTTAATTTATAAATTCGGTTTTCAACCCGATGATATTGTCACGTTAACCAACGAAGCAGCTACTAGAAACCAAATTGAATCGGCATTTATTTCCCATTTAATCGAACAAGCTAAAATGGGGGATTTAGTCCTGTTTCATTTTAGTGGTTATGGTAGTTGTATTCCCCGGGATAATTCGGTTGATAATCAATCTCAAATTCAATATTCTTATCTTCCTGTTGATATTGCTTCATCAGAAACCGAAGCTGTTAATGATATTTTAGAAGATACCTTGTGGTTGTTATTGCGATCGCTAAAAACTTCTGATATAATTACTATTATAGATACTAGCTTTATTTATCCAGGATCTCATCAACAAGGGACTCTAAAAATTCGCGCTATTCCCAGTCCCACCACCGTTGAAATTAATCCCGCAGAATTAGATTTACAAAATCAACTATTATCTAGTTTAGGCATTTCCCGTCAAGAATTAGAACAACGAAAACCCGGTTTACCAGGGATAGTTTTATCCGCATCTAAGCCCGCCCAAATCGCCACAGAAGGTCGATGGGATGGCTTTAATGCAGGATTATTCACTTATATCTTAACCCAAACCCTCTGGGGGGCAAGTTCACCCCGGAATTTATCAGATCAAATCCATCGAGTTGCGGGAGAAGTAGAACAAATTGTTGGATCATGTCAACAACCCCAACTGCGACGCACATTAACCGGGTCTAATTCTAAAACTGAATCAGAATTTTCTTTAGGGAATTTATGGGTTAATTCTCCTCCGGTTGATGGTGTAATTACCGGAGTTGAAGATAACGGCAAAATAGGTAAAATTTTATTAACTGGTCTGCCAGCTTTTGTGTTAGATTCCTATAGTTTAAATAGTGTATTAACGATTATATCAGAGTCTAATGCTTTAGAAGATCCTATCTATTTACAACTGCGTTCTCGCACCGGATTAAATGCCAAAGCCCAAATAAAAAATAATAATTTAACGTCATTTTTGGGATTAAAAATCGGACAAAAAGTGCAAGAATCAATTAGAATTTTACCTCAAAAAATTGATTTAAAAATTGCCTTAGATCCTAAATTATCTCGAATTGAAAGAGTTGATGCAACTAGCGCGTTTTCCGATTCTCCTCGGATGACTATTGTAGCAGGTGATCAACCTGCGGATTATGTCCTTAGTCGCGTTACCGATACCACTATTGCTCAAGCATTGAACGCACCCTTATCCCCTTTATTTCAGGGCAGATATGGGTTATTTTCTAAGGGTTTAGTCTTACTTCCCGATACCGTTGGCGAAGGAGGAGAAGCGGTAAAAGTTGCGATACATCGGTTAATTCCCAAACTGAAAACCCGGTTAGCAATTAAGTTATTAAGATTAACAGAAAATGAACGTTCCTCCCATTTAAAAGTAAAAGCGTCTTTAAATTTATTAGCCCCCCAATCTCAAGTTTTAATTAAACGAAAAACCACAGGAATTTTTAATACTATCAATCGAGAAAATACTAATAATATTAATTCTCAGTCTAGTTTAAATCAACATAAGATTACCGCTTCCGAAAATATCGGTATTGTCACAGTCCCTTTAGGAAGTCGTTTACAATATCAACTCCAAAATCAAGGAGAATTTCCGGTTTATTTCCTAGTTTTTTCTATGAATAGTGAAGGAGAAACTTATATTTTTAATTCAGGTTTTGACCCCCAACAACAACAAATTGCACCCGGCAAATCCTTAAGTTTACCGACCGCTAACATTTATAGTGGAAATCCTTCCACAGAAATGATAGGAGAAATGGTCAAAGGGTCAACCGGATTAGTAGAAACTCATGTTATTTTAAGTCACAATCCCTTCTTAGAAACATTAGAAATTTCAGATAGAAATGTTAATAAAAATGAAGGTATTTTAAAATTTAATCGAGTTTCTAATCCTTTGAATATTGCTGATGCAATTTTACAAGATTTGAATAGAGGTAGTCAACCAACCTTAGAAAAAATGGGAATTATCACCGATGATTTAGCCCTGGATATTAATAGTTGGGCGACGTTTAATTTTGTTTATCGGGTTGTGGGATAGAAATTAACAAAAAATTATCTAAATTAGCGTTGAAATTATCCAGCTTTATATAATACCTCGTCCTAATATTTTTCTCTTTAATGCTAACACACGGGGACGCGCTCCTTTGCCGGAAAAACCTAAGCCTTCTCGAAAGATTTCCGGCATATAAAAACGAGCTATATCTTCTTTTTCTTTATCTTCATAAATCACTCCCATGTCCTCTAATATTCTAACGGTTTTTGGTTCCATACAAAACTTTTCTACAGCAAAAGGAATGCTGCGTAGTTCAACAGAATATTGTCGTAGTGTCTCAACCCATTTTTCAAACTCTGGATATTCTTCTTTTGCTTCCTCTACTTTCTTTTCACTACAAGGTTTTAAAGCTTTACGGATTGATTGGGGTGGTAAAAGTCGGCTAGTAGACCATTTTTCAAATTGAATATTGTTGGATTGTTCCACTGTAATTTTTGCCGCATTATACAAAAATCGGACAATATCTCTAGCTTGCAATCTGCCATTAAAATCAGTTAAAGCAGCAAATATCCAAGCATAGGAATAAGCTTCTTTAGAGTGATCAGAACCCAACCTTTTACCCCATAAATCTTGTAGTTTTTCTATCAACTCTTGTTGGCTCAAACTTTCTATATTAATTTGCTCTGCACCAATTATTTTGGATTGAGCGCAAAGCCAAAAAACCAACTTTAGAAAAGNNATAAATCATAAGAACGGTAAAGATTTTCAAACTGTCCTGAATTTTGAGTAATCGTATAACGGAGGAAATCTCGTCGTAAGAAAATGATCACGCCTAAATTAGATTGTCGAATTTCAGACAGCTTATTAGGTAAATCTTCAATCAAAGACTTTAACGCAATGTTCTGTTGAGAATTAGAGGCAATATCAGAAAAAATATCTTCTAATCCATCAAATAGAAAAATGATTTTCAATGATTTATCTTTCAATTCATTATTGATTGTAGAAAGACTAAGAGAACTGGTTTGATCAACATTAATCCCGATCACTCTTGCCATCTCTTTAATCCAAAATTCTGTCCATTCCGGTTCACTCCAAGCTGAGTTATGAGAAATTGCTTTTTTGATTCTATCTACACAATCTGAAGATTGAAAGCTCTGCTGGTCACCAATCACCATTTGAACTTCATTTCTAGCTTCATTGATAATATTTTTTGCCTGATCTTTCAGTTTTCTTGATTCTAGCAGAGGGAAAATATAGGTTTTTGAAGTTCTTAATGGTTGGGAAGGATCAATCTTTTGTAAAATCTTTTGTAAAAAATTTTCCCAATATTTAAAGCGGGATAACTGAATATAATTAAAGGTTTTACCCGCCCCTTTAGCACCAATTGATACAACACGGGGTAAGTCATCCTGAAACTGAGTTGCTAAATTTTTTAAGGGTTCTGTCACTAATAAATCTTCCCCTTCACCATTTTCAGCATATTCGTACTTCTCGCAGATTTGCATAAGTTTCTGAACTTCTGATAAGGGATCAGATTGATTAGTCATTCCTGAATTTAAGTTCTGATTTTCTTGCTCATATAACTGTTCATTAGCCCACTCAAAAGCCACTTTCATGACTGAAGTTGGTATAAGTTTTGCGCGTGCTTCTTCCCAATTATTAATATAAAGTAATTCCTGGGCAAAATAAGTTTCTTTGATTTGTAGTCTTGTCGAATACAAATTATCTGCTTCAGATTGTATATAAGCAGACTGGAATCTCACTAAAGCATCCTCAAAAGCTGGTAATTGTTTGAGTTCTGGCGTCAGCATAGTAATAATTAAAGATGGATCATAATATTGTTGATCATTTATACTATTCTCTGACGGTGCTACGCGACCAATTTGTTCAAGCACTAAACTTGTACCGCTTATTGATTGTTCTGTAATTGTTGTTATAATAAAACGCTGAATTCTGGGATCAAAAATAATCGGACTCGATATTTCACTCAAACCTGCTCTGAGATCAATAAAAATATAATCTGCACCAACAGCATCACCTAAACGATGCAGCGCATTTCCACATTCCCAAGTTCCATCAAGAGTTCTGACTAATTGTTCAGGAAGAATGGGTGTATCTAAAAGTTGATGATCATTCAGACAAGCAGGTAAGAAATATACCGTTGACTTTCCTTCGGATTTAGAAGATTTTTTGATTTCTTTGGCTAAAAATGAAAGGGTTTGTTCTCGGTCAATTGGAGAATAATGATAGGATTCTAAAAAATCAATAAATGAAAGAGTAGGTTGTTGTTTTTGGGCACGATTCCAATAGGTCAAACCCGGAGCTTCTAAATCGGCATCAATGACTAATATCGTAATTGCTTTATCTATTTCTTTAGCTCTTTCTAACAAGGCAAAAAGATGGGCAGCTAAGTGTAGAGTTCTTCCCACTCCCCCTTTGAAAGAATAGAATGCAATTAAACCCGGAGATGTTTCATAGTTTTCAGGAAGATGAACTGATTTTGATCTTTCTGCTTCAAGATAAGCAATTTCTTCCCAAAATGGACGAACAAAAATATTTTTTTGATAAAAGTTATCTTCTACACTAAATTCTACAGGTAATGTAGAATCACCTATATCAAGCTGAATAATAAATTGTTCCTCTTGATACCAATCCCCAAACCATTTTTTTAAATTAGTATTAATTTGAGGTTGATATTCACGATTAATAATACCAATCTCTAAAGCATCTGAAAAACAATTAATTCTGACCACTCCATCAGGTAATTGACTCCCGTAACTTGTTTCTCGACGAATCACCCTTTGCACATCAAACCAGGTCAATAATCTCGTGAATTTCATCGGTTAATCTCCTGTTCAATAAATTCACAGATGTTTAACAACTTTGCTTCTAAATCTTCATCTATTGAGCTTTGTTGTTGACTTTCATCACCCCACTTTTCTAGTTTACCACCATAACGCCACATTTGATTA
>DMPJ01000426.1:0-298 GCA_003456035.1 Planktothrix sp. UBA8402 | reverse complement strand
GAACAGCTTATTTATATCATGCTGTGCCTGCTTGAACCTTTCATCGTAGCAATAATCACTACGATTTTTTCTTGTTCTTTTCATATACATTGCTTTCAAACCACATTCGACAGCGTAAAATAAGAGTAACCTATGAGCATTAGTTTTAGGATTTTCACAACCATAAGCTGACCTATTTTCTCTCCATGCTCTCTGCATTTCTCTATCCGTAAATGCTATAGCCATTAACCTGTTATTACCCCCCTAGATTATAGAAATTAATTAACTGAGATTGATATAGATAATCCCCCCTGATTAA
>DMPJ01000067.1:2604-5179 GCA_003456035.1 Planktothrix sp. UBA8402 | reverse complement strand
CCTTTAAAGGTTCCAACCAGTCCTCCGGTTTCCACTTGCCAGAGTTTCACAGTTCCGGCAAAATCTCCACTGGCAAGGGTTTGACCATCGGGACTAAAGGTAACGGACTGAACCTTATCCCCATGACCGAGAAGGATTTGCGTCGGGGTATTATTAAAATATTGAGATTCTAACTCGTTTAAATCCCATAATTTAATCGAATGATCCCAACTTCCCGTTGCCAAACTTTGACCATCAGGACTGATAGCCACCGACCAAATTGCCTCGGTATGGGCTTTAAATGTCCGCAATAACTGTCCCGTGTGCCAGTTCCAGACATCAACAATACCGTTACTTCCGCCACTAACCAAGGTTTGATTATCCGGACTGAAAGCCAGAGACTGCACCTCCGTCCCATACCCAGGTAAGGTGATCAAAGTTTGTCCGGTGGATATATCCCACAGCCGAACAGTTTGGTCACGACCCACACTCGCCACCTTTTTCCCATCGGGACTAATGGCCACAGCATAGACCCATCCTTGATGACCGTAGAGCATTTTTTTCTGACGGCCTGTCCATAAATCCCAAACTAAAATAGTTTTATCACCGCTTCCACTCACTAAAGTCCGACCATCGCCACTGATAGCTAAGGTTCCTACGGGTTGAGAATGTCCCAACAGTGTATTAATTAATTCCCCAGTATTGGCATCAATAATCTGAATTGACCCGTCAGTATTCCCATAAACCACAAATTGACCATCGGGACTAACGGCCACCGACCACACCGGGCCAATATTATGTACCAACGTCCGCATCGCCGGGGGTGATTGGGGAATAATTAGGTCAAAATTCTCAGGCGGGGAAATCGAAATATCAGGAATCTGATAAATTGGTTCTATGGTTTCAGAGGATAGTTGCGAGACGGGTTTGGGCAGACTGTAAGTCATCAATAGGGATAACATCGCCAAAGCTGCACCGCCCAAAGCGGTTAACGTCCATTTATGTTGACTAACTTGGCTGAGTTTGACTGGAATTGGCCCATATTTTAAATCTTGGATGACATTGGCCGCCGAAGCATAGCGTTTAGCGGGATCACGTTCAATTAATTGATTCAGAATTCGAGTTAGGCGGTGACTAATTGGTGTTTTTAGATAATCATTCCATACCCAAGAATTTGTCTTAATATTCCACAAATCAAAAGCACTCATCTGAGTCAACAGATGCAAACAAGTTACCCCTAAACTATAGAGATCATTTTTAGCACTAATTTCTCCTTGAAGTTGTTCAGGGGCAATATATTCGGCTGCACCATGAAGGGGATTAACTCCGGCAAAATCAACTAAAAATAGTTGTTTTTTAGCAGGGGAATTAGGGAAATTAGGGTTTAAAATCGGACGCCGAATCAGGTTTTCTGGTTTAATATCTCCATGCACTATATTTTTATTATGAATTAATTCCAGAACCGGAAGAATTGCACTCAGTAAATCCCAAATTTGCAGTTCTGAAAAAACGCCCTCTTGTTCAAGTTCTGCGGCTAAACTTCGTCCGGGTATATAATCCTGTACCAGATACCCATAGCCGTTTTCTTCAAAGCAGGCTAATAACTCAGGAATGGCCGGATGTAGACTAATCTGGTCTAATGTTTTGCTATACAGACGAAATTCTACCTTAGCCTCGGTGGATAGGGGAGAATCAAGACATTGTTTAATCACACATCGCGGTTGGGCGGGTTTATCCTCATCAATAGCCAAAAATGTTCGGTGACAATGGCTTTGACCCAAAACTCGAATCACACGATAGCGGTGTTTGAGGCGCAGTTCTGACCCACAACTCTGACACAAAACGGTGTGAGTCGGGTTCTGAGGGTTCTGACATTGGGGGTTGATGCAGTAACTCATAATCAGAATTTTTTAGTATATTTTTCTATGATAAGTCTTTCTGAAAATTTAGGTTAATTCAGGGATGGCGATCGCTAATTCTTAAAAAAACGCAACATTTTTGAGCAGATTTTACCCCATTAGGATGATGACGACCAATAAACGCTATCTTAAATTGATGGTTCTTCAGTAGATAGTATGCTAAAGTCGTAATAATTTAAGGGAATGGGCAATGGGCAATAGGNNCATTCTATATCTTCCCCATTGCCTATTCCTTATTGCCTATTCCCTATTCCCCTATTATTTAACATGGCTTTAATTCGTATTGTTCAACCTTGGCAACTTTCTGAAAATCAGATTACACCGGAGTCTGTTTTTATAAATCGTCGTCGGTTTATGAAAAACTTAATTGGGGCGGGGTTAACTGCATCGGTGTTATCTTTAACCGGATGTAACTCTACTTCCAATACAGGAAAAACAGAAAACAATTTAGTACAAGACATTTCTAATTTTACAACCAATCCTAATTTTGCGGAAGTCAATCGTCCGGTTACGGCGGTCGATTTAGCCACAAAATATAATAATTTCTATGAGTATGGCGGAACCAAGTCTATTTGGCAAGCCGCCCAAGCATTACCCTTAGAAGATTGGAAAGTAGAGGTTACAGGATTAGTAAAAAATCCGACAACTTATGATTTAGATGATCTTCAGAAAAAATT
>DMPJ01000067.1:2103-2590 GCA_003456035.1 Planktothrix sp. UBA8402 | reverse complement strand
GGTTTCCGATGCGGGCATTAATGGCGGCTGTTGAACCAAATTCGGAGGCTAAATTTGTCCGGTTTACCTCTTTTTATGATCCTAAAATTACCACCGGGCCAGGATTTTGGTCTAATGGTTATCCTTGGCCTTATACAGAAGGATTACGCATTGAAGAAATGGCGAATGATTTAGCGTTTTTTGCCGTGGGAATGTATGGGAAAACCCTCCCGAAACAAAATGGCGCTCCTTTACGCATGGTAACTCCTTGGAAATATGGATTTAAGGGGGCGAAATCCATTGTTAAAATTGAATTTTTAAATCAAAAACCGGCAACTTTTTGGAATACTTTAGCTCCTGATGAATATGGTTTTGAGGCGAATGTTAATCCCGACAAACCTCATCCCCGTTGGTCACAAGCTACAGAAAGAATTGTTAATAATACTCCTAGTTTTTCTTGGGAAAAACAGCCAACTTTACCCTATAATGGTTATGGGGAATATGTCGC
>DMPJ01000067.1:0-2032 GCA_003456035.1 Planktothrix sp. UBA8402 | reverse complement strand
CCTTAAAAAGGGGGGTTAGGGGGGTCAGTTTTCTAGTGGGAGAAAACCTACGGGAGTGACAATAAATTGTTAATTCTGTTTTAAATTTCCACAATGTTGTTTTAAACAGGTTTCTAAAAGTTGAGCATCAAAAATAATCGGCAAAAAGTGAATACTTTTGACTTCTCGAAAATAGAATAAAATTGGTACAGGAGTCCAAAAAATTTCCCAGTTTATCCAGTCTTGATAGGGAAACCGACGCAGCAGTTTACCTGACCGATAAACGTCTAAATCCGTTGGGGTAAATTGCAGACGAATTAGGGCGGTTTGGATAAATAGAATTAGGGCAAAAATTGCGATCGCTAAACTCACCCATCTTTGAATTAAAAATAGGGGAAAAGCACTAATGAGCAATACCATCGGAATTATATAATTCGGAGGTAACTCAACGATATTAGAAGTTGGGGTTGTGGGTGTTGTGGTCATTTGTTATTTTTGAGTCAAAAGCAGTTCCATAAATTCTACCAAAATTATCATCATTTTTGTGGCTATTGCGGGTATTATCAGGCAAATATCCTAAAAATTTATCAACCATTGACCGAGCTTCCCATCCCTTGAAACATAATCCAAGATAGGAAAAAATCAATGATAAAAATGGATAATAGGGCGGTAACAACGGCGGTGGTTGTGGACTGACCGACGCCTTTTGCACCTCCGGTTGTTGTTAACCCCCAACTCGTACCAATAATGGCAATAGTCGCCCCAAAAACTAAGCCTTTAACTAACCCACTACAAACATCCCAAACTTGCAGGAAATTCCGCACTGAATCTAAAAAGACCGTTGAAGAAATATTGTACATAGTAGTAGAAATTAATAGACCCCCAGCTAATCCCGTAACTAAACAAATTACGGTTAAAATTGGTAACATCGAACAACAAGCAATTACCCTGGGAATCACTAAATAATCCACCGGGTCAGTTTTTAACATATAAAGAGCATCAATTTGTTCCGTGACCCGCATCGTGCCAATTTCCGCCGCAAAAGCCGAACAGACCCGCCCGGCTACAATGACGGCCGTTAATACCGGACTGAGTTCCCGGGCCAGGGACAGGGCCAGAACTCCCCCGACAATATTAACCGCACCCAAAGCGACAAATTCCCGTGCTACTTGAATCGTGAACACCATCCCCACAAAACTCGCCGTGAGCAGAGCAATCATCAAGGATTCTGGGCCAACTATTACCATTTGTTCCAAAGTGTTACGACGGTNNCCCCGCCAATAACAGGGCGGCAATAAATCGCTGTAGCCAAAGTCCAAAGCTGGAAAGAGTTTTAGAATTGCTCAAGGGAATAACAACAGTATAAAGTTCAACCGATAACTGGAAATATACAAATCTTCAACAAGATTTATGAAGCCTAAATCTTAATTTTTTTGACTTTATATTTAAGATTTCTGACAGATTCGATCAAAACGAGCGATCGCTCCTATCTTAGAAATTGATCACCTAGATTTCCCCTGATCCTTAATCCAACTTAGGTAAACGGAACTAGCATAAAACCTCAAAATAGGAAATTTTCCTGGGGATAGATTTATGAGTATTTTATCTCATTTCATTCGTTCTTTGTTACTGGCGATCACCTTTAGTTTCATCGCCCCGCTATTATTGATTGCCGTGGGATTAATTTCCTTTGTCCNNCCTTTTATGCAAAGTTTTGGGGAATTGGGCTGTCACCAAATAATTAAATTTCTCTCCACCTTTGGGAATGGACATCCGTTACAGGGCTGTTTAGTCATTGCTCTAACTTTTGGTTTAGTGGGCGGGTTATTTGATACCTATGCTTGCTGTCAAAACCTCCGTAGCAATTAAAATTTACAATTATTAATATTTGCTCATAAAACTAGGCTGAAAAGATTAATATACGGATTGAATCCGTATATTAATAATAGTTGATAAATAAATATATATCTAAATAATTTATTGAAGAAATGATTAAGAAAAGAACAATCCCATTTTTAGAAAGTTATACTTGTTATATTCTCAAGAGTAATAT
>DMPJ01000154.1 GCA_003456035.1 Planktothrix sp. UBA8402 | reverse complement strand
GATTTACTCACCAAAGCCCAAAATCAATCCCAGTCTGGAAGTTCAATTTTCACAACTTTAACCCCAGATTACCAAGAAAATTCCTCTACTATTCCTCAACTTCCTGAATCTCAAACCCTACCCCAACTCCCAGCAATTGAAGAATAAAAATCAAAACCTAAATCCCGATTCCCTATTGCCCATTGCCCATTCCCTATTCCCTTTGATCTTATGACATCAAATTTTGATCAACAAATGATCCAGCAATGCTTGAAATTAGCCCGTCAAGGATTAGGAAAAACTGCACCAAATCCCTTAGTTGGGTGTGTAATTGTTCAGGATGGAAAAATTATTGGAGAAGGATTTCATCCGGGTGCAGGTCAACCCCATGCAGAAGTTTTTGCCCTCAGAAATGCCGGAGAACAAGCCAAGGGATCAACGGTTTATGTTAATTTAGAACCCTGTAATCATTTTGGCCGGACTCCCCCCTGTACGGAAGTCTTAATTCAAGCGGAAGTTGCTAAAGTTGTGGTGGGAATGGTTGACCCAAATCCCTTAGTTTCAGGAACAGGAATTCAACGCTTAAAAGATGCAGGAATCGAAGTTATTATTAACATAGAAACAGCCGATTGTCAACAGTTAAATGAAGCATTTATTCATAGAATTCTACATCATCAACCCCTAGGAATATTAAAATATGCCATGACATTAGATGGAAAAATTGCCACCACAACGGGTCATAGTTATTGGATTACCGGAACAGAAGCCAGACAAAAAGTTCATCAATTACGAGTAGCTTGTGACGCGGTTATTGTAGGAGGAAATACCGTCCGACGAGATAATCCTTGGCTAACAACCCACGCAGCCGGGGAACCTAACCCGTTGCGAGTGGTGATGAGTCGGAGATTAGATTTACCCAAAACAGCCCATTTATGGGACACTCAAGAGGCGAAAACTTTAGTTATAACCGAGGAGGGTATAAATCCAGATTTCCAACATTTTTTACAGAATAAGGGGGTAGAGGTCGCGGAATTGTCGCCCTTGACACCCGCCCAAGTCATGACTTATTTATATGAACGTCAGTTTTTATCAGTATTGTGGGAATGTGGGGGAACTCTCGCCGCCAATGCACTCAAAGATGGCAGTATTCATAAAATTTTAGCGTTTATTGCCCCTAAAATTATTGGGGGAAAAACGGCGCCTTCTCCGGTGGGAGATTTGGGTTTGACTCAAATGACAGAGGCGCTTTTATTAGAAAGAATGACTTGGGGTTCTGTGGGTTGTGATTTTTGGATTGAAGGTTATTTATCTCCCACTTAATTATGAGCGAAATTGCTTTATTAAGTCTGATGGTCAGTAGTCTAGGAATTGATGCGGTTTTACTCGCAAACTGGCTCTGTTCCATACAAATTAATGTAGAATTAGAACAGGAGGAGGAAGAAACATTGACTCGTTACGACTCAGAGGATATTAAACAAATGCGGGCAAAATCTGTACAATCTAACGGCTATTCTAATGCTGAATCCCCTGAACCCTTAATCAAGGAATGGGAATATAAGATTGTCCGCGCCAGTCAAGATATATTTCGGAATCCAACTGTTTTTAAACGGTTATGTCAGGAAGAAGCCGAAATGGGTTGGATTTTAGTTGAGAAATTAGATGACCGACGGGTTAGATTTAAGCGTTTAAGAGGATTAGAAAATCCAGAAAACCCCTATCAAATTAAGCAAGATCCCTATCGTTCTACCTATGGAAAATCGAATAATTTAGGGTCTTGGTTAGCGGTTTTTGCTTTTATTACTGCGATTATTTTACCCGCTTATTTAGGATTTTCATTAGTCGCCATGAGCTTTAATAAATCCGATCAAAATTCTCCGACAACCCTTTCATCTCCTGAGCCTGAAGTTCCCAGCGATTGAAATCGTGGCTACACAAACGAAGTCCGCCTGCGCGGACTNNTTGTGTAGCCACGGTTTCAACCGTTGGACTTTCTTTCTTTCTGTTTTAATAAGGTGAGAATATTAACTATGCAAGGTACTTTAATTGACCGCTACGCTCCCGATTTTGAATTGCCAGGAATTGATGATCAAGTTCATCATTTGGCTCGTTATTTAGAAAAATATAGAGCCATTGTTGTGATTTTTATGTGTAACCATTGTCCCTATGTTCGTTTATACTTAAACCACCTGAAACAGTTGCAACAAGACTATCAGGAACAAGGTGTAATTTTAGTAGGAATTAATGCCAATGATGCCACCCAATACCCCGATGATAGTTTTGAGAATATGAAAATTTTTGCTACGGAACAGGAGCTAAATTTTCCTTATATTCGAGATATTACTCAAGATGTAGCTCATTGTTTTGGGGCGAAGAATACCCCGGAAGCGTTTTTATTAGATCGGTCAGGAATTGTCCGCTATCAGGGCTTAATTGATGATAATTCCACTGCTCCAGAAAATGTCGGCGTCCCCTATTTAAAAAATGCGATCGCCCAACTTCTTAATAATGAACCGATTACGACCGAACGCACCAATGCCATAGGTTGTTCTATTAAGTGGAGACACTAGCAGATAATGGGTGACGGTTGAGCGAATATCCTGATCTGATTACCCCGATCTCTAGGTGAATTAAACGATCCAATGCACGCTATTCTGGAGGGTTGGCAATGTTGATGAATACAAAGGCTATGGGGGTATAAATGGGAACAGCGTACAAACGCATTTTACTAAAATTAAGTGGCGAAGCCCTAATGGGAGATTTGGGCTATGGCATTGATCCCGCCGTTGTTCACGACATAGCTCAAGAAGTTGCTGAAGTTGTCAATAAGGGGGTACAAGTCGCGATTGTTGTCGGTGGTGGTAACATTTTTAGAGGGGTGAAAGCGGCAGCAGGGGGAATGGATCGGGCCACGGCCGATTATGTGGGCATGATTGCTACCGTGATGAATTCCATTACCTTGCAAGATGCTTTAGAACAAATTGGGGTTCCGACCCGGGTACAAACGGCGATCGCCATGCAGGAAATTGCCGAACCCTATATTAGACGAAAAGCCATTCGCCACCTAGAACTAAATCGGGTGGTGATTTTTGGTGCAGGTTCAGGGAATCCTTTTTTCACAACGGATACCACCGCAGCATTACGCGCGGCGGAAATTGACGCCGAAGTGATTTTCAAAGCCACCAAGGTTGATGGCATCTATGATAGCGATCCCAAACATAACCCAGAGGCAAAACGTTACCAAACATTGACATATAACTACGTCCTCACCCATGATTTACGAGTGATGGATAGTACGGCGATCGCGCTGTGCAAAGAAAATAATATCCCGATTATTGTATTTGATCTCACTGTGCGGGGCAATATCAGCCGGGCGGTGAGTGGTGAACCTGTTGGAACCTTAGTTGGAGGTTTGTGTGAAATTAGTTGAAGTTGAAGAACACATGGTCAAGGCGTTGGAAGCGGCTCAACGCTCCTTCAATACCATTCGGACTGGACGAGCAAATACCAGTTTATTAGATCGAATTATCGTGGAATATTACGGGACTCAAACCCACTTAAAAGCCTTGGCTAATATTAGCACCCCCGACTCCACTACGATTGCGATTCAACCTTTTGATCGCAATACCATAAATATCATCGAAAAAGCGATTTTAATGTCCGATATTGGGTTAAATCCTAATAACGATGGTGCTGTGATCCGTCTGAATATTCCTCCTTTAACTAGCGATCGCCGGAAGGAATTAGTCAAACAAGTCGCTAAATTAGCTGAAGAAGGAAAAGTCGCGGTCAGGAATATTCGTCGGGANNGCGATGGACTCGGTGCGGAAACAGGAAAAAAGTAGTGAACTCTCAAAAGACGAAGCTGCTGATTTACAAGATTCCGTTCAGAAACTTACGGACAAGTATATTGCTAAAATCGACGAAGCCTTGGCTCACAAAGAAAAAGACATTACCACTGTTTAACAA
>DMPJ01000199.1 GCA_003456035.1 Planktothrix sp. UBA8402 | reverse complement strand
AATGACGAATTACGAATTACGAATAGGCAATACTTCAACTTCGCTCAGTAACAGGGTAATGGGTAATGGGTAACAAATTATGATTCAAGTTGCTATAGCGATTCTTTATCGAGATGGAAAGTTTTTATTGCAGTTACGAGATGATATTCCTAATATTGTTCATCCTGGGGTTTGGGGATTATTTGGGGGACATTTAGAACCCGGAGAAACCCCAGAAACTGGCTTCAAACGGGAATTACTCGAAGAAATTGGTTATAATGTTCCTGAGTTTATTCAATTCAATTCTTATCCAGATTCTCTAGTAAATCGGATTGTTTTTTATGCTCCTTTAACGGTTGATTTGAGTCAATTAGTCTTAAATGAAGGCTGGGATATGGGATTATTAACCCCAGAGGATATTCAAGCTGGAGAATGTTATTCTGAAAAAGCCGGAATGGTAAGATTAATTGGGACTCTACATCGCCAGATTTTATTAGATTTCATGGCTCAAAAGTTAGTTTAAGCCACAATAGGAACACTATCATCATCGGGTAAAATAGAACGGGGATCAATTTTTTCGCCATCGGGGTTATGAACTTCAAAATGTAGATGAATAGAATATCCTCCCCCATCAATTTCTAATCCTTCATACCCAAAACCCGAACCTCCCCGCACCCCTATAAATTGACCTTGGGTAACGGTTTCACCCACTTCAACCCCAATAGATTGTAAATGAAAATAAACGTGCTCCCAACCATTAGAACGTTTAATATAAATCGCCCGACCTTCTGCACCACTAGGATCATTTTTAATATAATCAACAACTCCATCACTCGCCGCATAACATTCATCGGGAGTATATCCCCCAATATCAACACCTGCATGAAGTCTACCTCTAGCATAACCAAATTCAGCTACGGAACCCATACTGGTTCCGGTCATCGGCCATATCCAATCGGAATTAGATGCAGAAAAAGAAGCCGAAGAAACCGAACGGGAGGCGGTTAATTCTTCATCGGTTTCTAATAGTTTAACTTGATGAGCTAGAACAAACCAAGTTGTCATGTTTTTAGGTTTGGGAGATAGGAAATTAACCCGCAAATGGTTATCTTCTGCATCAGAATAACTTTCTATTTCAAATATTGTATCACAATAAACAGATATTTTTTCATTATAAGCAACAGCTTCGGATGCAACCGGATGGAGCTTAAAAATCGTATGTTCCAAAACTTTTAATTTCATGGTTATCTCCTGATTTAATTGATGGTTTTTAGCAACTTTGTTAAAGCTGGAATTAAATATTGAGTTAATGTATAGGCATCAACTCCTAATTCCGTGCGTTCTCTTGCTGCTAGAATCCCGGCTTGGGAATGCCACCAAACCGCAGTATTAACCATTAATTCTACAGGTTTTTTCGCTAAAATAACAGGGGGTAAAAGCCCTCCTAATAATCCTGTTAAAACATCCCCGCTTCCCCCACGACCTAAANNTAAAGCTGGGGTACTATCAGGATTAATCCAAACTTGATTCGGGGTAGCTACACAGGTTCTAGCCCCTTTTAAGACAATAATAGCACCTGTTAATTCGGCTGCTTTTTTAGCTAATAGGATTTGATTTTTTTCTAATTCTATCAATTCTGGAAATAGCCGCTTAAATTCTCCTAAATGGGGTGTGATAATAGTCGGAAACTGACGAGAAGATAGGGTGAGAACTGGATTCAACTTAGCTAAAATATTTAAAGCATCAGCATCTAAAATAATTGCACAATTTGCTGTCAATATTCTTTCCACGATAGCTTGAGCTTCGGTCGTTAATCCCGGGCCACAAACAATAGTTTGATATCGGCTTAAATCCAGATATTCTGGAAGTTTAAGAATGGCTCCATTTTCAGTTTCAGGACAGCCAATAATTAAGGCTTCTGGTAATTGTAAACTTAACCAGGGTTTAATAGAATTGGGAACAGCAATAGATAGCATTCCCACACCGCTTGCTCTGGCTCCTAATCCGGCTAAAATGGCGGCTCCTGTATATTGTTTGGAACCTGCTATAATTAATAAATGACCGTTTTTATATTTATGACAATTCACGGGACGGGGCAAAGGTAAACTATCAATTGCTGTGTCCTGAGTGATGCGATTTAGGATAGGAGATTCCCCGATAATAGCATTAATATCCGTCAAAGGAATATCAAAATCAATCAGTTCTGCTCTGCCAATATAATCTAATCCGGTATCTTGTAAAAATGCTGGTTTCCATAATCCCAAACAGAGGGTAATATTAGCTCGAATTGCTGTTCCTAATATTTCCCCTGTATCGGTATGAATTCCCGATGGTAAATCAATACTAATCACAAATTTATTCCAATTATTAATTATATTGATAGCATTGGCAAGTTCTCCGACAATTTCTCGCTCTAAACCAAATCCAAATAACCCATCTATTAAGACATCACAGTTATCTAATTCTTCAATATTATAACTAAAATTAATTCCCAAACTAATAGCATATTGAGCATGGGATTCTGTTAATTCTTTGCGCTTTGAAAACGGACTATAAACGACAACAGAATAGCCTAGAAAATAGAGTTCCCTAGCTACAACTAACCCATCACCACCGTTATGTCCTGGCCCTACTAATATCCCAATTTTATGCTCAGGGGTGATTGATTTTGCCGAGAATAAAGTATGTAACTTTTGGGTAATTTTTCCAGCAACTTTTTCCATTAAAGCCGCCACAGGTATCCCAGCAGAAAACATCCGTTCTTCAATATTTCGCATCTGTTCTGCGGTAACAATAATTTGTTGAATTTTTGCGGTTCTCATTTTATTTTTCATTGAAATATAATTGATCAAAAGTTTTAACACCGATCACCACAATTTGATATCATACTTAAAGTGCTAATCTGAATAATTTTCAAATATTATGACTCTAAGTAAAAGCGAAGCCAGACAACTTTTAGAACGGATGATCTTTGACGGAGAACTTCCGCGAGATTGGGTACAGGATGTTTGGGATATGAGCCCCATTTTGGGAGAAAATGCAGCTAAACTCCTGGATGCTTTCGATATGTTAATTGACTGTTGTTCTGAACAAAAATTAGAGAATTTAGTTGAAAGTCTATATTCAGAAAGTTTAGAATAAGATCAGTGTAGAGACGTTGAATGCAACGTCTCTACTGATTTAAAGTACGCGTAAAATACTAGGAATACTGTCAATTTCATCCAAACTTTTAAGTTCATTTAAAGCTTGATGAAAATTCCCTTCCAGAACATCATGGGTGACTACGACAATTTCGGCTAAGTTTTCATGAAATCCCTTTTGTACAATAGATTCCAAGCTGACGTTATTCTGACCAAAACAGGTTCCTAATTTTCCAATTACCCCAGGAGAATCCTTAGTTAAAAACCGCACATAAAAACGGGTAACTAAATCTGCCATGGGCGCAATTTTACAGTAATGTTGATGAGTGCAATTCATCAATTCATGGGTAACAATAGGATTGACTATTTCTGCTTCTTGCATTTGCAAAACCGCGACAATATTTAAAATATCAGAAACTACAGCACTTGCTGTTGGCCCCGACCCGGCTCCCCGTCCAAAAAACATCACTTGTCCAATCGGTTCTCCTTCAACTAAAATGGCATTGTAAACATCATTAATACTGGCTAAAGGATGGGATAAGGTTACTAAGGTAGGATGAACTCGAACTGATAATAAATCCTGTTCAGGAGTCGCGTGGGGATCTCGTGAGGCGATCGCTAATAACTTAATCACAAATCCCAATTTTTCCGCATAAGCAATATCCGTCGCCGTTACCTTTCTAATCCCTTCACAGTAAACCTGTTCTAACTTAATTTTGCCCCCAAAAGCTAAGGAAGCGAGGATGGCAATTTTATCCCCGGCATCTAATCCATCAATATCTGCTGTGGGGTCAGCTTCTGCATATCCTAACCTTTGAGCATCTGCTAATACTTGATCAAACTCTACCCCTTCATTTTTCATCCGGGTTAAAATATAGTTAGTCGTGCCATTAATAATTCCGGTGACTTTCTCAATTCGATTTGCACCTAGGGATTGTTTTAAAGCTTGAATCACCGGAATTCCGCCCCCAACGGCGGCTTCTAACATTACATAAACCCCTTTTTTATTCGCCGCATCAAAAATTTCACTCCCATAACGGGAAATCACCGCTTTATTAGCAGTAACAACGTGTTTGCCATTTTCAATTGCTTGTAGAATTAGCGATCGCGCTGGTTCCAAACCACCGATTAATTCCACAATAATATCAACAGCCGGATCAATAACAATTTCTTCTAAATCCGTTGTTAGCATATATTCGGGTATATTGACATGGCGGGGTTTAGAAAGACTCCGCACCCCCACCCGATGCAAACTTAACTCCGATAATAACGGATGACGATCCTGGGGGTTCAACAGAATTTCAACAACCCCTGTCCCAACTGTTCCCAGTCCTAATAAACCAATTTTAAAAACCATAATTCTAAATAATTCCTAACGCGGGGTCACACTTCTCATTTTGACATNNGCTGATCGCTTACGCACCCTACAATTATTTGGGACGAATAAAGGCGATCGCATTGCGCCAAATCAAGATTTGGAGATTATTTTGGTCTTGTAAGCAAATACAGTTCGGATCTTGCCAGAGAATCGTGCCCACGAGCAGATCATTGGTCAGAAGTTTAATTTCCACTAAGTTTTTATCCTTGGTATACCCTTGAACTTTTTTAATGCTGGGTAAATCGGTATCAAATTCAGACATAAGTAGTTGTTTTTAATTCAAAGTTAAAACCATAATAGAAAGCAATGAGCGATTTTCAACTTTTTGATCATCCCATTCGTAGTAGTGCGAGCGCCCTCGCGTCCTAGATAGAAGGAATTTATGACCATCACATTTACGAAATATCACGGTTTAGGGAATGATTTTATCCTGATTGATAATCGTGATCAGTCCGAACCTCTGATCAGCCCAAAACAGGCCGTAGAACTGTGCGATCGCAACTTTGGTATTGGAGCCGATGGAGTCATCTTTGCCCTCCCTGGAACCCCCAATACTGACTATACCATGCGAATTTTTAACTCCGATGGTTCCGAACCTCAGATGTGTGGTAACGGTATTCGCTGTCTGGCTAAATTTATCGCTGAACTGGAAAACCGCGCTCAGATCACATCCCCAGTTAGCTACAAAATTGATACTTTAGCAGGCGTGATTACCCCGGTATTACAAGCCAACGGCCAAGTTAAAGTGGATATGGGAATTCCGCGACTTTTAGCTCAGGAAATTCCCACAACCCTGGCCGCCGCCGATGAGAAAGTTGTCAATATTCCCTTATTAGTGGCGGGACATTCTTGGAATGTTACCTGTGTTAGCATGGGAAACCCCCACTGTATTACTTTTGTAGAGGATGTCGAGGAGATCAAACTCGCGGAAATCGGCCCTTTATTTGAGCATGATTCGGTTTTCCCCGAACGCACTAATACCGAATTTATTCAAGTTATTAACCGAAATTATCTCAAAATGCGGGTCTGGGAACGGGGTGCTGGAGCAACTCTCGCCTGTGGGACTGGAGCTTGTGCTTCTGTAGTTGCCGGGGTTTTAACTGGAAATTGCGATTTTGTTGTTACAGTGGAATTACCCGGAGGTTGTCTGGAAATTGAATGGTCAAATCAAGATCAACATTTGTATATGACCGGATCAGCACAACGGGTGTTTACCGGAAATTATTAAGCATTAGAAATCACCGAATTTAAGAGTTAAAAAGGTAAATAATATGGCTGGAGGGATTTATTTAATTCAGGATGATGATCGGCTAGTTGAAATGATTGAACAGCCTTATGATTCTGAAGACCAAATACAAGAATTATTAGAAACTTATCCCAATCTTTTAGCCGGGGATGAAATTGATCGGGTACAGACGAGCCATGGCACATCTGTAAGGCGATGGTTATTAATATCACGGGATCTGACCATTCCTGCTGAGGAAGATAATGGTAGTCGCTGGTCAATAGATCATTTATTTTTGGATCAAGATTCTATTCCTACACTGGTTACGGTTAAACGCAGTCGCAATGTGGAAACTCGACAAAAAATGATTGGTCAAATGTTAGATAATGCGGCAAATTTAGGGTTATATTGGCCGATAGAATCAATTATTTCTCAATTTGAAGCTAATTGTCGAGATCAAGGTCGAGATCCGGAACAAGTGTTTGAAGATTTTCTGGGTTCTGATCTGAATGAAGATGGATTTTGGCAAAAAGTTAAAACCAATCTGCAAGCGGGAAAACTGCGTTTAGTTTTTGTTGCGGATGACATTGCCAGTCCGTTAAGACGGGTGGTAGAATTTCTGAATAAACAAACGGATTTAGTCGAAGTTTTGGCTTTGGAAATTAAACAATATGTCAGTCAAGATGGTTTAAAAACCTTAGTTCCTCGGTTAATTGGTCAAACGGCGGAAGCCCAACAAAAAAAATCGAGTGCCACGGTCGAACGCCGTCGTTGGGATCAGGTTTCCTTTTTTGAAGAACTTCACCTACGTCGGGGAGAGGATGAAACACAAATAGCCCAAGAAATCCATAATTGGGCAAAACTTCAGGAACCGGAAGTTATTATCCAGTGGGGGACGGGAGATGTTTATGGTGGGNNAAAGGTCGAAAACAGTTAAAGTTATTTACCGTTGATATTTCAGGACGTTTAGAAATTTCTTCTAATAAATATGGTTCTCAACCTCCTTTTGACCAAGAGGAAAAATGGTTAGAACTCAGAAACAAATTGAGTGCTATTGGTTTATCTCTCCCTTTAGAACCGACGGAATACCGAGAACCAACATTACAGTTATCCAACTTAGAAGATCAAACTGTATTACAACAAGTTCTANNATGAAGGAGTAAACCCACGTCAAGCCGAAAAATGATCAGTTTTAGAGACGCGACTTAACACGTCTCTACACTAATTAATGTTATCCTAGAACAAAATTACTCTTACCTATTTATCTTTTTTTAGTAGGAAAAATAACCGATGAAATTGCCAGATTCTAGTCGTTTTCAATTAACAGAAGACTTAAATATTTGCCGAATTTTAAACGGAATGTGGCAAGTTTCAGGCGCCCATGGCCGAATTAATGCCACCGTTGCCATCGAGAGTATGTTTAAATACCTAGACGCGGGATATACCACTTGGGATCTAGCCGATCATTATGGCCCGGCGGAGGATTTTATTGGGGAGTTTAGACGACAACTAATTGCTACTCGTGGACAAGAGGCTTTATCCCAGGTTCAAGCCTTGACTAAATGGGTTCCCCGTCCGGGTAAAATGACGAAAAGTATTGTGGAAAAAAATATTGATATTTCTCGTCAACGGATGGGGGTAGATTGTCTCGATTTACTTCAATTTCATTGGTGGGATTATCGAGATCAAAATTATTTAGATGCTTTAAATTATCTGACGGAATTGCAAATTGCAGGTAAAATCAAACATTTAGCTTTAACAAATTTTGACACGGAACACTTAAAAATTATTGTTGAAAATGGAATTAAAATTGTATCCAATCAAGTCCAATTTTCCTTAATTGATCGTCGTCCTTTAGCTAAAATGACCGCATTTTGTCAAAATCATAATATTAAATTACTTCCCTATGGTGTGGTTTGTGGCGGTTTTTTATCGGAAAAATATCTTAATAAATCCGAACTAAATGGCTTTAGTTTAGAAACCGTTAGCTTGAAAAAATATAAAAATATGATTGATGCTTGGGGAGGATGGAGTTTATTTCAAACTCTATTAAAAACTTTAAATGCGATCGCTCAAAAACATCATGTTACTATTGCTAATATTGCGATTCGTTATATCCTGGAAGAACCTACCGTCGCCGGAACAATGGTTGGGACAAGATTAGGAATTTCTGAGCATATTGAAGATAATGCTAAAGTCTTTGAATTTAATCTCGACTCCGAAGATTATCAAAATATTAATTCTGTTCTTTCCCAATCCCATGATTTAATCCAAATTATCGGGGATTGTGGCGACGAATATAGATAATTTGTTGAGATGCTTAACGATTTCTTAACTCCTTAACCGCATTAACCAAGCGTTTCAGATAGGGTTTAATTAACGTTTGCTGTTCCGTTTGTAAGGTATTAACTTGTTGAGAAATATGATCAATTTGTGTTTGTATTGTCGCTGAATCCGTCACTGATTGATTGACAAAATTTTCTAAAGCTGTTGTTAACAATTGCTGATCATTACCTTCCAAATGAGGTGTAGAAGTCTCCAGAGATGTTTTCAATTCATCTATAGTTTCTTCCATTAACTTAAAGCGCACATTCATCACTTCCCAATCATCTTGTCGCAGGGCATTTTTTTCTAAACCTTTAGTTACCCTTTGTAACTCCGTCAATACATCCGTAATCGGGTCTAATTCATTCGATTCGGGGGGTAAGGTTTGAATTTCTTGATGTAGGGATTCCACCACCATCTGAACATCCGTAATCGCCGCATCCAGATTTTGACGCAGATAATTCTCAAACCTTTGGCGATTGACGATATTTAATATCAACGCGAAGGTCAGAGGAGTTCCAGCAAACACAATTTGCTGATACCATGCAGCAATGAGTGTTCCCACTGCTGTCCCCGCAATAGAAGCATATTCGGCTAACTTCCACCCATTGATAGGGTTGCGTGACGATTCTAATGATTCTTCGCTATTCTGCATAGTCGTCGCTGACTTAATAAAATCCTAGAATCATACTAACTCAAATTCCACAATAATCATTAAACAGGTTCAAAAATTATTACTGAAACCTGAAAATAAAATCGAGCTTTACTTCATAAAAATTTAGCCTCCAATTGTCAAAAATCGACACCTATCCCTTTACAATCAGGGAAAAAGCGTTTTTTGGATCAATGACAAGCCCAACCGAAATTCCCACTCTCGAAAGTTTAGACTATATCCCCTATCTGGGTGAAGATGGCAAAATTCCTGAATCTGTTCATGGCCAAATCGGGGTTTATGCTATTTTTAATCAAGATAAAATTTTACAATATGTAGGATATTCCAGAGATATTTATCTCAGTTTAAAACAGCATTTTATTCGCCAAAATCAAGGCTGCTATTGGCTAAAGCTAGAAACTATTACTCGTCCGAGTCGAACAATTTTAGAAGCTATTCAAGCGGCTTGGATTACTGAAAATGGTTCTATTCCTCCAGGTAATGGGGAGGATGAAAGACTCTGGAATCATGCAATTCAAGTTAAACCATTGATGACCCCAGAAGAACAAGCTAATTATGAAAAAAACGATGAAATTGGTCAAGAAAAACTGTTAAAACAAGTAGCCCGTCGCGTAGAAGAACAGATTTTATCGGAACTCAAAAAACGAGGATTACAAGAAGAAATTCGCTTTAATCCTAAACTGAAAGGTAGTGGATTATTGGATTTGAAATAATAGGCAATAGGGAATAGGGAATAGGGAATAGGGAATAGGCAATGGGCAATGGGAAGAAATAGGGATCACGGATTTAAAAGGATGACGCAGATTAACACAGATTAAAATCCGTG
>DMPJ01000420.1:897-4126 GCA_003456035.1 Planktothrix sp. UBA8402 | reverse complement strand
CAAACCGATTTTGAAACTTATCAAACGATAACCCAGGAATTAATCACGATTTTAAATAGTCATTATCAAACCAACGCGGTATTAGGAAAACTCTTACCTGTGAATTGTCAAAAAATCGATCATCTGCTCAAAACTGTACAGGAAACTTTAGTAGAAATTGACCAAGAATTATCAACATCTCGACAAAAACAAGAACAGATACAACAAAAAATCCGCTTTACTTTTTAATACTTTCTCTTTTTAGGATGTCACAGGACACTATTCAGATAGGGTTGCTAAAAACTCCTCTGGTCGCATTGCGGGAACTGAAGAAGCGAGAAAATCTGATATATTTCTTGTCACAATGACTTCCAAACCTATCGCCTTTGCAGCTTCACTCGTTACCGCATCCTCAAAATCTGTGATCGGGCTTTGTAATGCTGCCCGAATTACCTCATCTGTGACGCTAACAACTTGAATACGCTGCAATAATCTCGATAGCAATTCCTTTGTTGCTTCGTTACCAATTTGACGACGCAAAATATAGAAGATATTAGTCACAGCATGACCTGAAATATATCCCTGGACTCGTCCTTGTGTCACTGTGTTTAATGCTTGTGCGGAAGCAACAACAAATAACTGACGTTGAGCCAAAACATCCAATAAGACATCACTATCAAACAAAACCCGTTTCAACTGTATTTTTCCTCCAAATAATCTATATAGGACTCAATAGAATCATCTGCATTGAGTTTAATTACACCCATCAAACTTTGAGTCCAAGGATCAAGATCAGCAATAAATTCAACGCTTGAAGTCGGAGAAATAGATAACAGAGTTTCTTGTTGAATTGAAGTTAAAACAGACTGGACTAACTGCCAGCGATCGCTAATTGGTAATTGTAATGCTTGGTTTTGTAATTCTTGCAGTGTCATCAGCACTCTCTCCATAGTTATAATAGTTAATCATCAACAGTTTTTGACGGCTCCCTACTCCTAAAATGACCTTACTTAATATTGCTGAAATTTGCCCTTCAACCCGTACCCTTGGCCCTGGTCAACGGTTTGTAATTTGGGTGCAGGGATGTTGTTTTAACTGTCGCGGTTGTGTTTCTCCTGAGTGGATACCCCAGAAACAAGCCACAGAAATTGATCCCAAACAATTAGCTAATTATATATTATCAATTCCGGGTACAGAAGGGTTAACAGTTTCTGGCGGTGAACCGATGTTACAAGCTGCTGCATTAAGTGAATTATTCCATAATTTACGTCAACAACATGATATTTCAATTATTTGTTTTACTGGGTTTACTTTAACACAACTGCAAGCCCAAAACAACCCCGCCATTGATCAAATTTTAACCTTAATTGATGTTTTAATTGATGGACAATATCTTCCTGAATTAAATGATAATCAAGGTTGGCGAGGTTCATCAAATCAAGTCGTACATTTTTTAACTTCTCGTCATTTACCCGAAGCAAGTTTATTTACACAACGTCAGCGAGATGTAGAAATTCATCTGCGCCCCAATGAAGCCTTAATGGTTGGTGTTCCCCCTCTAAATTTTTCCAACCATTTTAAAACCGCCATTGATACCGCCACAAAGCACCATTCCCCCGGTAGAGACGTTGCATGCAACGTCTCTACCGGGGGGGATAATCTATAGCATCTATAATTGGATTTCATATTAGAGGTAGAGCATGGGAACGAGAAAATCTCTCTAATTGGGAATATCTTCTAATCTAAAAGTTCTCATCCCTTCCCCTGATAAATGCTCTCTAACAATCCGACTTTTGAGACGTTGTACCATTTTTTCATAAACGTTTCTGACCTCTCGACCATTGCCAAAATTTCGCCCTCGATTTTCATACATATCTTGAAATATAGTTAACAATTTTGCCGATATTTCTGGGGTAACTATCCACCCCCCTTGTTGACCCATTCCTAAACAAATTTGATGTAATTCTTCTCCGGTATAATCAGGAAATTCAATGATATTACCAATGCGAGATTTAATCCCCGAATTTGCATTCATAAACCCTTGCATTTCTAGGGTATATCCTGCTAAAATAACAATTAGGCGATCGCGTTCATTTTCCATCATTGGCACTAACGTATCAATCGCTTCCCGTCCAAAATCTTGACCAGAATCACCGCGACTTAACCCATAAGCTTCATCAATAAATAATACCCCATCTAACGCAGATTCAATCATTTCTTTAGTTTTTAAAGCCGTTTGTCCCACATATCCGGCGACTAAATTACTGCGATTTGCTTCAATAAAATGACCCTTTTGTAATAGTCCCAAAGCTTTAAAAATTTGCCCAATTAATCGCGCTACCGTTGTTTTTCCCGTCCCTGGATTTCCTGTAAATAATAGATGGCGGGTTTGTTGTCCTTCATTAATAGAAATTCCCGCTTCTCTTAACCGTTGATTAGCTAATTGTTCATTAACAATTTCTCGGATATTCTGTTTAACAGAATCTAATCCCGTTAACCAATCTAATTGTTGTAATAACTCCTGTAAAACTTGCTCATTTTTTCGAGATTCTTGGCGATATTCTGGGGGTAAATCTTGGAGTTGAAAAGGTTCTTGTAACTGTTCTAAATTCTGCTGAATTACACGCTGAGAACGCAATTGATCCATTTTGTCAAATAAATTTTCCACTACCCCCGCATTGCCAAAATTCTGATCCCGTCGTCTATACAAATCCGTGAATAAACTAACTAAAGCTAATTCTAATTCCGGTGTCATTGAACATTGTACCCGCGATAACCGTTGTTGAAAAATAGCTAACAATTCTGAGGGAGTATAATCTTCAAAAATAATCGTAGTCGGTAAGCGACGCTTTAACCCTGGATTACTTTCTAAAAATTCATTAATATTATCAGGATATCCGGCAATAATTACCGCCAGTCGATGACGTTCATCTTCCATTCTTTTCAGCAAAGTATCAATAGCTTCCTGACCAAAATCATTATTTCCCCCTTGACTTAACGTATAAGCTTCATCAATAAATAATACCCCATCTAAGGCTTGATCAATCACTTCATTTGTCAGAATTGCGGTTTGTCCCACATATCCAGCGACTAAATCCTGTTTAGCAACTTCTCGAACATGACCCCGTTTTAATAATCCTAAATCTCGATATATTTCCCCAATTAATCGCGCTACGGTGGTCTTCCCTGTACCGGGATTTCCTGTAAAGATTAAATGTAGACGGGGTGGGTCGGTTTGTTGTCCTTGTTT
>DMPJ01000420.1:612-788 GCA_003456035.1 Planktothrix sp. UBA8402 | reverse complement strand
TTTTAAACCGATGATACCAAGTATTTAGAGATTGATTTTCCGCCGATATCCATTGGGAGAGTTGATTAAGATTTTTCCAGACTAGGGTTTTTTGTTCCTGTAACCGAAAATACTGTTGTAAGTTATTAATTTCTTGGATATCGGGAGAGGAGAGGCGAATTAAATTTAGGGATTGA
>DMPJ01000420.1:0-502 GCA_003456035.1 Planktothrix sp. UBA8402 | reverse complement strand
CCAAATAGTTCGCGGCGTTGATCAAATTGTCCTAAATCTTCGGTATTGGTAAAAATAATAACGGATTTTTGGTTAATATCCTGCATGACAGTTTCAAAAATTGGCAGAATATTAACATCTTGTAATCGTTGCGAAGAATTGCTGGTTGTTGGTTGGGGTGCGGCTGTTGGTGCGGGTGTTTTTCGCCCTAATAATCCCCGTTTTTTTCCTAATGAACCGGAGAATCTAAGTTCTTGACAAGGGGTAGAATTAGTGTTAGATTGAGTTTGGGGAAGACAGCGATCGCGGGATGTTTGATCTAAGAAATACAGTTTTTCCACTCCTGAATAAAACAGTATTCTTTGATAACCTTGGGATTGTAAATAACGATGTAAAACNNATATCTTGTAATAATAAATCTGGAGTGCAGAAGGTATCGCTGGTATGAGTTCCGTAGAAGATAAAAAAGCGATCGCCTGAATCTAAATTTAACCCTGACGTAATTCGTTCAACGGTCATATTA
>DMPJ01000100.1 GCA_003456035.1 Planktothrix sp. UBA8402 | reverse complement strand
TTGGTTTTGACACTCATTGGAATATTGCGTCATTCGGCGAAAATTGAGGACTCAATTTAACTCCCCAATTTTGTCAGATGAAACAGCCCTGCCCGTACACGGGGGGTTTGGAGGGCTATTCGTAATTCGTAATTCGTAATTCGTAATTCGTAATTACCTTTTATAACGGAACATGGGTGGCAATTTTTTCGTTATTTGCTCCATAAACTTCTAGGGAAATTTTGGCATTTTGACTAATAGTTTCTAAAGCAACTTTGAGAACTTGGACATGATTTTCAGCTTCAGAACGTTTTTTAGAATCTCCGATTTGATCTGCATTTTTAGCAGTGGATTGAATTTGATTCACATATTCTGATGTTAACCGAACCGTAATCAAATTTTCACTCACATTGTAATTACAAACCTTGGGACTTCCACTGCACAATTTACCTAAATCTTGACGAGCTTTTTCCAAACGAGATGTAATCTGATTTTGAACATCAGCCCGTTTCCAAGAATCATTAAATGTCGTTAAAAGAGGCTTAATTTTAGCAGAATAGGAACTACTAACCGGAACTTGTTTGCCATAACTAACAGCCCGACTCCAATAGGTAACTGCCTCCGACCAAGCACCCCGTTGTTCTAAAAGTTTGGCTTGTTCAGAATTACTAATCGCTTGATTATACGCATCTAAACCTACTTGTTCAATGGTTTTGCGATCGCGAGCCGCTTCTAATTTAGGTTGATACCGGGCTAATAAAACCTGTGCCGATTGATAGGCCGTTGTCCCATAGGGAATTGTTGATAAAGTATTAGCTGCGGTTTGCCAAGTTTCAAACACTTGTTGCCAACTTTCGGCATATTTGGCTACTCCTTGACGGGCTTCTGCAACTTGGGCAGTTTTCTTCGCTGTGGCTAAAATTTGTTCCCCATCTCGTTCTAATTTTAAACGATTTCTAACATCACCTAAATTAGCTCGATATTGTTGCCATCGGGCTTGAGCAAAGGGATAAACAATACTACTATTAGGAACTTGATCTAAAAATGCGATCGCTTCTTCCCACATTGATTGCATTTTCGTCCAATCTTCTACAGAATGGGGCGGATTTTGACCCATTTCTGAAGCCTTCGCTGCCACATTTAATGATTTTACCACCGAATTTAATTCATTAAATTCCTTCTGATAAACCGATAAAAGAGCTTTAGCTTCAGGATAACGGGGCGACCAAAAGGGAATTGTTTCTAATAGTTTAATTCCTGATTGTAAATCTTCTGAAGCCAAAGCAGGAGCCTTAGAAGAACTCACAGTTTCAATCGTTTGTTTAGATTTTTGACTAAAATCTCTGGCTGTATCCATTTCCTGACATTCTCCCATCACACAGGGGCGACTCACAGTATAAATACATCCAAATACCACCACCAAAATCGCAGCAATTTTAGCGATTAAAACCAGATTTAATCCTTTACTAACAGCTTTTTCTTCGCCAGTAACTTCCGATACTTTACTATCATTTTCCTCATCAATAGATGAACTGATATCCTCTAAATTCTCTAAATCTTGGCTATCAAAAGGATTGTATTCCTCCGTTTCTTCTTCCTCTAAAAAAGGATTTTTAGCTTCTACATCGGAGGATTTGCTAATATCTTGTTTTTGCTTTTGTTCTAAAACTGCTGTTTTCATAATTTTCTCCCTAGTAAGTGAGATATTCTACCATTAAAATTTTAGATGTTCAATTTTAACTCAAACCTAACTCCCGTTTTAATAAATTAATCGACTCGGCACCAATATAATTCGGACAGCAGACTAATTGTGGTGGCCGGATCAGTTCTTCTCGGTTGGTATGAACTAGATTCTTCACCACCGGATAACTGGCTTGATCACAAATAATAATCCGCGCCGTGCGAATAATAGAATTAATCTTATAGGGATCGGTTAATTGAGCCGTCAGCACCAAAACATCATCCCCGCGTAAGCTGTGAATAATCACTTCCGTCGCTCTTAATAACCCCGAACTCAGACTCACAATTCCTAAATAAGTCCCCTTGGGAGCATCCCGCACCAACTCAATTTCCTTAGCATAGTTATGAATATCAATCGGAATCACCCGCACGGACTTAGGGGCGGCAATGGCTTCAGCTTGTCCAATAAAATAGCGACTGGTAACAACAGTTCCCGATGGGACTTTTTCTAATAGTTCGGTTAGCTGTTCAATAGGGACTAACTGCACCGGAATTTTCAAGGCTGCTTCTAATTCCTGAGCCATTAATTCTCCAATTCCAATATCTTGATTCGGAGCCGTAACTAACACCCTAGCACTACACCGTAATCGCCAATCAATTTCACCTAGAAACATTTCCCTGGCTTGATTTAGGGTGCATCCATGAGATAATAATTCATCCAAACTACGTTGAATAATTTTATTAGCTTGGGGATAATTTTCTAAAATTGGCGAGTTTAACCGAGATCCACTTTCATTACCCAAAGCTCGCACATAAATCCCCGATCCCGCCTGAGCTTCTACTAAACCATTATCTTCCAACAGTCGATAAACTTTGCTAATCGTGTTCCGGTGTAATCCCGTTTCCATCGCCAATTGACGAGTGCTAGGTAAACGGTGTCCGGGGGGAAATTGTCGAGAAGCGATCGCAAATCGCATTTGATTAAATAGTTGGTTAGATGCGGGAATCTCGCTATCAGGTTGAATATAAAACCGAACCATGATTACATCTCCAAGGGAATCAAAGTCAAATTGTTAAAGTGTCTATTTCCCAGACATTGCTGTTTGAGAAAAATATAGATTTATCGCCGGAAAATTTTTACACCATTTAATTTTAATTATGCCATTGCTGATCGGCTGTTTAGTTTTTCTTTTTGATTAACGAGTTCTAAATTTTTACCCGTTTTGATCAGAAAGTTTTGATCTAATTTAATCCGTTACAGATTGCAATAATTTGACCCGTTTTGCATATTACCCGATTTGGGTATACATCGGTATATTATTAAGACTCATTTCTAACACATTCAAAGATCATGACAAATCAACCCATACACACCAATCATGTTCAGATTCCCAATCGGGAATTGCAAATTGACGCCTATCTAGCCCAACCATCAGGAGCCGGGCCATTTCCCGCCGTTGTGGTGATTCAAGAAATTTTTGGGGTAAATTCCCATATTAGAGATGTTACCGAACGCATCGCCAAAGAAGGATATATTGCGATCGCACCCGCCATTTATCAACGCTTGGCCCCCGGTTTTGACGTCGGTTATACTCCAGAGAGTATAGAAATAGGACGAAAATATAAAGATCAAACCACCGTCCCAGAACTTTTAAGCGATATTCAAGCCACCATCGACTATTTGAAAACCCTCCCTAACCTTAAACCCAAATTCGGTGCCATTGGTTTTTGTTTTGGCGGTCACGTCGTTTATTTAGCCGCCACCTTACCCGATATCCAAGCCACAGCCTGTTTCTATGGTGCTGGGATTGCCACCATGACCCCCGGTGGCGGAGCACCAACAATCACCCGCACAGCAGACATTCAAGGGGTTCTCTATGGCTTTTTTGGCACAGAAGATCCTCTAATTCCTAACCAAGAAGTTGATCAAATCGAAACCGAACTCCAAAATCATCAAATTCCCCATCAAATTTTCCGCTACAAAACCGATCACGGCTTCTTCTGCGACCAACGCAGCACCTACAACCCCGAAGCCGCCCAGGACGCCTGGACACAGGTTAAACAACTATTTGAGCAGCAGTTAAAAGGGAATGGGTAATGGGTAATGGG
>DMPJ01000004.1:3155-4000 GCA_003456035.1 Planktothrix sp. UBA8402 | reverse complement strand
CAGGAAGGATACTGTCAAAAAACGAGTAGCCCAGGATCACTGTATTGAGGAGAGGGGAAGAATGTCTGCGACTGACTATAAAGACTACTACACCACTTTAGGACTAGATAAAACCGCAACGGCGGACGATATTAAAAAAGCCTATCGGAAACTAGCCCGCAAATATCACCCGGACATGAATCCGGGGAATCAGCAAGCTGAGGCGAGTTTTAAAGACGTCGGCGAGGCCTATGAGGTGTTATCCGACCCCGATAAACGTCGCAAATATGATCAATTTGGTCAATATTGGAATCAAGCTGGGGCGACGGGTTGGCCCGGTGGTGCGGGTTCGGGTCAAGACGTTAGCGGATTTGATTTTAGTCAATTTAACAGTTTTGATGATTTTATTAATAGCCTTTTAGGTCGTGGCGCCACCGGGGCTAGACCTGGGAGTAGTAGCAGTCGCAGTTATTCCTATCGTACCCAAACCGGAGCGCCATCAGGATTTAGTGGTAGTCCCTACGGTAATGATTTTTCCTCTGGATTTAACCCTCGTAACTCTCCATCCGTCGCCGATACAGAAGCGATTATTACCCTAACTCTAGCCGAAGCGTTTCATGGGGTGCAGAAACGCTTTGCAACTGGAGAAGTAACGATTCCAGCCGGGGTCAAACCCGGAAGTCGGATTAGAGTTCGAGGTCAGGGTCAACTTGATCCCTATAGTCAACAACGGGGGGATTTATACCTAAAAGTGGAAATTCAACCCCATAGCTTTTTTCAATTTGACGGGGAAAATCTGGTTTGTGAAGTTCCTGTTACTCCCGATGAAATGGTTTTAGGGACTTCCATAGATGTTCCGACACCCG
>DMPJ01000004.1:249-3114 GCA_003456035.1 Planktothrix sp. UBA8402 | reverse complement strand
GGCGGGCGCACCGATCAATTAGTTAAAATTATTGTTGTGCCACCAAAAGAAATTAGTCCCAATGAACGAGAATATTATGAGAAAATTCGCGCCAGTCGCACGTTTAATCCTCGTAATAGTTTAAAAGACATCAAGCTCTGAAGGGGAATAGGCAATAGGGAATAGATTTTTTGATTTTTATTCCCATAAATACCAAAAATAGTTACTTTTATGTATTGACAAAATACATGAAATATGCAGTTAGAGACAAAAAGAAATATAATCAGCAATTTTACTGATCAAACTTGTTAACTTTATAGATTTTCAAACTCATGGTGATATTGCGATAATGGGCGCACAGTAGTAGAGAGATGTGTTCTGTACGCTTCGAGATTATACCAATCCCCTTGAGTAACTCAGGGGAGCCTAAAATATAAACTCAATCAGGTAGCATCGCTCTTTGAAGATGTGGTAGCGGGTTCGTAAGTAGGGGTTGAAGTCACAAAAGGTCTAAGTTCCCCTTTGGTGTGATATTTGGTTCAACCTCTACACTTTTTTTGCTCTGGCCGGGAATAGAGAATAATATAGAAAGTTCCAATCTATTGATAAACTCAAAAAGTGATCAATAATTGGTTTTTTATGTCTACTTATGATGTGATTATCATTGGTGCAGGTCATAACGGGTTAGTTTGTGCGGCTTATCTTCTCAAAGCTGGATATAGTGTTTTACTATTAGAAAAACGTTCTGTTCCCGGGGGTGCCGCCACAACAGAAGAAGTTATGGCAGAAGACGCTCCAGGATTTAAGTTTAACCTTTGTGCCATCGATCATGAATTTATCCATCTTGGCCCGGTTGTGCAGGAATTAGAATTAACAAAATACGGCTTAGATTATTTATATTGTGACCCGGTTGTGTTTTGTCCTCATCCCGATGGACGGTATTTTTTAGCCCATCGCTCCGTGGAAAAAACCTGTGCGGAAATTGCCCGATATAGTGAAAGAGATGCTGCAAAATATAAGGAATTTGTTGAATATTGGCAACGAATAATGAGTGCGGTTAGTCCTTTATTTAATGCTCCTCCAACTTCAATTATTGATATTGCTAAAAACTTTGATCGGGATTCTTTTCTGGATTTATTAGCAGTATTAGGAGGAACGGATAAANNGCCGTATTAGGAGGAACAGATAAAATCTTGGATTTTGTCAGAACTATGTTAATTAGTCCAGAGGATTTAATTAATGAATGGTTTGATACAGAAATTGTTAAAGCACCTCTAGCCAGATTAGCTTCAGAAATAGGCGCTCCTCCCTCTCAAAAAGGGATTTCTGTGGGAGCGAGTATGTTAGCCATGCGCCATGAACCAGGGATGTCTCGCCCCCGGGGAGGTACAGGGGCGTTAACTCAATCCTTGGTAAATTTAGTTAAACATTTAGGAGGGGTTATCTTAACAGAAACTCCTGTACAAAAAATATTAATTGATCATGGTCGTGCTGTTGGGGTTAGGGTTTCAGAACATCAAGAATATCGAGCTAAACGGGGCGTGATTTCTAATATTGATGCTCGACGTTTGTTTTTACAATGTGTTGATCCGACGGATATAAATGAGGCTGATCCGAATTTAAGAGAACGATTAGAACGGAAAATTATTAATAATAATGAGACAATTCTTAAAATTGATTGTGCTTTGTCAGAACCCTTAAGATTTGATGGCTATAATCATCAAGATAGCTATTTAATGGGTTCGGTTTTAATTGCAGATTCCGTAAATCATGTTGAAAAAGCGCATAATTTATGTACAGTTGGCGAAATTCCTGATCAAGATCCTTCGGTTTATTTAGTTGTCCCAACAGTTTTAGATCCCTCGATGGCTCCTGAAGTTAAACACACTTTATGGATTGAATTTTTTGCCCCCTATCAAATAGCAGGAGCCGAAGGAACGGGGTTAAATGGAACCGGATGGACGGATGAGTTAAAATATAAAGTAGCAGACCGGGTGCTGGATAAAATTGCTGAATACTCTCCTAATATTAAGCATTCAGTTTTAGCTCGTCGGGTGGAAAGTCCGGCGGAATTAGGAGAACGTTTAGGATCTTATCAAGGGAATTGTTATCATATTGATATGACCTTAGATCAAATGATTTTTTTCCGTCCCCTTCCCGAATTAGCTAATTATACTACCCCAATTCAAGGTTTATTTTTAACGGGTGCAGGAACTCATCCAGGGGGTTCAATTTCCGGGATGCCCGGTCGGAATTGCGCTCGTGTATTTCTCCAGACTCAAAAACCTCTTAATCAAGTTTTAAAACAGACTCAAAATTCCCTCAAGTCTGTCTGGAATCAATTTAAGTAGCGCCGTATTTAAGGTAAATATAACATCAACAATACCGTCCAACTTGCCCTCTAGGAAAGCAAATTTCCATCGTTTTCCCTATTTCCTGTTATAACAGAAGTACAGTTAGCAACCCATAACCCTAAAACGTCATGAAGCCACCTGAAACCAGCCCTAATTCTATATTAATGAGTCCGAGGGAATTATTAGACCGTTATGCAGCCGGAAAACGGGGTTTTATTGGTGTGAATTTGCAAGGTGCTGATTTAAGGGGGGCTGTATTAAAAGGTATTTTACTTTGGCAAGCTAATCTTAAATCTGCAAATTTAAGCGGGGCAGATTTAACTAATGCTCATTTATTTGCTAACTTAATTCAAACTAATTTAAGTGGTGCTGACCTATCAGGTACTAAACTAATTTATGCAGATTTAAGGAAGGCAGATTTAACTTGTGCTAGGTTATTTAAAACTAATTTGAAGGGTGCTGATTTGAGGGGTGCTGATTTAAGAGGGGCTAAGTTAATTTATACTGATTTGGATGGAGCTAATTTAAAAGG
>DMPJ01000004.1:0-191 GCA_003456035.1 Planktothrix sp. UBA8402 | reverse complement strand
ATTTTATCAGAATCTGAGGAAAATCAAGATATAAAAAATTAAAGTTGTGAAACTGTCCTAAATATCTGTTATAATATTTTTAAGTTTAAAATAGTTTCTAATGTTAATTGTAGATTAGTTTTAAGTTGGTTTTGTGAATGGCGATCGCAGTTAATATAATTAATAACATGGGGAATAGGGATCACGGATTT
>DMPJ01000417.1:1023-3066 GCA_003456035.1 Planktothrix sp. UBA8402 | reverse complement strand
CTAACAGATGCGGCAACTGCTGTACAACTTCTTTGTGTCTTTGTGGTTAAATGAGTTGATTAATTCCCATTCCCTTCTCGACCATAGGCTTGCCAAGCCAGATCAACCAAAGCATTAACCAAAGCCACCGCCACCACCGCACTCCCCTTGCGTCCATCAATCCGAATATGGGGAACCATCGAATCATTTAAACGGGACTTAGCCACATCAGCCCCGACAAAACCCGAAGGCGTGGCAATCACCAAAGCGGGCTTAATTTCCTCCGCCTCGATTAAATCCACTATCCCAGAAAGGGCGGTTTGTTCCTGACCAATCACAAAAATTGCTTCTGGATAGCGCTTGGCTAAAGTCTCAATCCCCCAAGCCGAGCGAGTTTTTTCCCTTTGCGGCCGAGTTACCGCCTCCATAGAACAATAAACCGGATTAGCAAAAGTCGAAAGAATCCGGGGAGTAATCCCGACTTGTACCATAGGCACATCCACCACAATCGTTGTCCGGGCAGCCAAAGCCGCCGCCCCACCTTGTAAAGCTTGGTCAGAAAACCGCACTAAACTCTTATATTCAAAATCCGCCGTCGCATAAATCACCCGACGAACAATTTCATATTCGGCTGGCGAAAACACATGATCGCCAATTTCGTCATCAATAATTCCTAAACTCTGGGCATCGGTAATATGCCATTCCATTGTGACTCGCCGATTATTACTGAAGTTCTGCGGCTAAGTAAAGTTTACCTAGCACAACCAGATTACAACTTACTCAGTCTATCAGGTTGTTGTCGATTTGACGAGAAATCAGGGTTCGGAATGCGGAGGATAAATTATTTCCCCCTGCTTCCCCTGCTTCCCCTGCTTCCCCTGCTTCCCGTGCTTCTCCTGCTTCCTCAACCTTCATGGGAGGAGGAATGATTTAATATCGGAGTCAGATAGGCTACCAAGAAACCAATTAAAAACGCCGAAATATTGCGGACAAGGGGAAGCCATTCCTGGGTACGGGAGATGACAGGGCCAATTCCGAAGGCAATAAATAAAATTCCCCACAGAGGTGAGAAAATTAACGCCCACTGCCAGGAAATCAATTGTCCCGACTTGCGGGGAATACTCGCCAAACCGCAAATTAGGCCACCGATAGCAGAAGTAATTAAGGTTAAAATCCATTGTTCTTGAGGAAGTCCGGGAACTACCCGACAACCTCCTTGAATTAAACAGCCTTGAATAGTATCAATAGATTGAATAATTGATTGGTCTTCCCCATTGTCTCTAACAAAATATTGATTTCCGAAGCGAGTTTGTAACTCCACCCAGAATGTCCGAGACAGAAACGGGTAAACCTGACGACCGACGCTAAAGTTGAGGATATTTCCCCCCCGTTCATCAGCTACGACTAAAACGCTTTTATCATCGAGTCCCCAATATTCCTTAACGGCGCGACCGGGGGTTTGGTCAAATTGAGTTAATACCCTAACTTTCCATCCCGTTTCAGATTCAAAGTTTTCTATATCCTGGGCTAAGATATTTTCCTGGACATCGGTGAAAATTCCCGCCAGGTCAATAACGGGGGTTTGAATCTGAGGAAGTAGGTCAGGATTATTAAACGCATGAGCAACCGGAGTAATTGCCCAGGTGGAGAGGGTTATAGCTAATATAGCAATAGAGAGGAGCAATCTATTGAGCCAATTCTGTTGCATGGGAGATCCTATAAATGTTTATAAGGGTGAGCAATATTGGTTTTTGTTAACCGGGAGATCATCAGACCCTCATATTTCTTTACAATTTTTAACTTTATCACAGAATTGGCACTCATCGAGCAGATACGGGCCAGAGGCGGAGGCAAAAGAAACCGGGTTTCTACCATCACCTTTGCTATGAACAAAAATATTATTTAAGAAACCGGGTTTCTGACCCAATTATTAAAATAAAACCCGTAGGGGCGGGTTCGACAAAATTTTTCAAATCTGACAAATAATCTTGATAAACCCGCCCCACCCCACCAAGATTTAACGTTAATAAAACCGGGTTGATATTGATTTCTATTATGGGGTTG
>DMPJ01000417.1:0-984 GCA_003456035.1 Planktothrix sp. UBA8402 | reverse complement strand
GGCGAACCCGCCCCTACATTCAGTTGTTGAGAAAAGATCGCCTCCCCTAAATTAAATCAATACTGAGGCGGTAATCAGTGCGGGCACTATTTTGGGGATATACCCGTACATAATAAGTCCCAGGAGCAAGTGGGGTTTTTATACTTTCTGAGGATATTCCCTTCTCATTTGATTGACTGATTAACTCCTTCTCACTGCCATATAAATCGATATTGGCATCTTTAAATAGTCCGTCAAGAACTAATACTAAAGTGCCTTTGCGATCTAATTGCAAACCGTAATAGTCGTCGGTGTCTCGAATTACCCCTTCGGTAAAACCAATTTGGTCATTTCGACTAATTTCTTGTTTAACTTTACCGAGGTTAACCGCCGTCTCAAAACTATCCCCTGGTTTGTCATTCCCTGTGTCGTTATCTGTAATTTTGCCTATAGCGCTTTTATCTCCCAAGTCAGCATTTTTGGGTTTACTGAGGTTGAGGAAGAAGGTTTCGTTATCTTCGTCGAGGGTGTCGCCCAGGATGGGAACAATGATAGTTTTTTGGGTTTGGTTGGGTTGAAAGGTGAGTTTACCTTGAGTGCGTTGATAGTCTTCCCCTACCTTAGCTGTGCCGTTGCTGGTGGCGTAACTGACTTCAACTTTTTGATTAACTTTGGTATTAAGACTAACGGTGAATTTGGCTTGCTTTTTGCCGTCGTCACCTTCTATGATTTGGGTATCTTTGATCGAGAGTTTGGCTAAGTCATCATTACTAATCGTTCCTATTGCCTGTTTCTTTCCGAGTTGGGCATTTTGGGGTTGACTCAGGAGCAGCTTAAAGGTTTCATTCGGTTCTAGTTTGGTATCCCCAAAAACAGGAACATTGATGGTTTTGCGGGTTTCACCGGGTTTAAAGGTCAGTTTACCGTTGGTGCGTTTATAGTCTTCTCCTGCCTTAGCGGTGCCATCGCTGGTGGCGTAGTTGACTTCAACTTTTTGATTAACTT
>DMPJ01000418.1 GCA_003456035.1 Planktothrix sp. UBA8402 | reverse complement strand
AACACCTCAACACCTCAACACCTCAACACCTCAACATCTCAACACCTCAACACCTCAACACCTCAACACCTCAACATCTCAACACCATCAACATCTAACTGTCAACACCTCAACATCTAACCATCAACACCCGATAAACATGGGTGCAAATAATGTGATAATGCTGAGTGAACGAATATCGGGCTTGCCGTTGCTCAACGGAGTGAGAAGGTTTAATGACTCAAATTTCCGTAACCTCCGATGCTCCCAGTATGGGGCGTCGTCAATTCATGAACTTAATGACCTTCGGTACAGTCACAGGCGTTGCTGTCGGTGCACTGTATCCGGTGATCAAATATTTTCTGCCTCCCGCTAGTGGTGCCGTAGGTGGTGGCGTAACAGCTAAAGATGCTCTGGGTAACGATGTTATCGTCAGTGAATTTTTATCCAGCCATAAACCCGGCGACCGTGTTTTAGCCCAAGGCTTAAAAGGCGACCCGACCTATATGGTGATTGAATCCGATTCCTCCTTAACCGAATATGGAATCAATGCTATTTGTACCCACTTAGGTTGTGTTGTGCCTTGGAATGCCAGTGAGAACAAATTTATGTGTCCCTGTCACGGTTCTCAATATAACTCAGAGGGTAAAGTTGTTCGTGGGCCAGCCCCGTTATCCTTACCATTGGTTCACGCCACTGTTGCGGATGACAAATTGAACTTTACGACTTGGACAGAAACCGATTTCCGCTCGGGCGAAAATCCCTGGTGGTCTTAATAAATTTTAAATTCTAGGAGGCACGGATTTTAGATCAATATTTTAAATCTAAACTCTGTGATCATTGATTCTGTTGACTTTAGCCAGAAATAGAACATTAGTAATGCAACCAATTGATCAATTAGTAAAAATGCCTCGTTTGCGGGCTTGGAAAATCCTTTGGGTTGTCGTAGCAACGGTTGCTTTCTTCCTAACCAGTGATTTTGCCCTACCCCAGTCAGCGGCGGCTTATCCTTTTTGGGCGCAAGAAACGGCTCCCTTAACTCCCCGGGAAGCGACAGGACGGATTGTTTGTGCAAACTGTCACTTAGCTGCAAAATCTACAGAAATTGAAGTTCCCCATTCAATTCTGCCGGATACTGTTTTTAAAGCTGTGGTTAAAATTCCTTACGATACCAATGTTCAGCAAGTTACAGCTGATGGTAGTAAAGGTGGTTTAAACGTCGGTGCGGTGTTAATGCTGCCCGAAGGCTTTAAAATTGCTCCAGAAGATCGAATTCCTGAAGCCTGGAAGGAAGAAATCAGTGATTTGTACTTCCAAACCTATCGGGAAGATCAAGAAAATGTGGTAATTGTCGGGCCATTATCTGGGAAAGAACATCAAGAAATCATCTTCCCAGTGTTGTCTCCTAACCCCGAAACGGATAAATCCGTTCACTATGGTAAATTTGCTATTCATGTCGGTGGAAACCGAGGTCGCGGTCAACTCTATCCCGCCGGAAACCCTAGCAATAATACCGTTTATAAAGCCTCTGCTGCCGGAACTATTACTAAGGTAACAACGGATGCAGAATCGGGTTCTCAAGTTACCATTCAAAAGGCTGACGGTCAAACCGTTGTGGATGAAATTCCCTCTGGCCCTTCTGTGATGGTTTCTGAAGGTCAAACTGTTGCAGTCGGTGATGCTTTAACCGATAACCCCAATGTTGGTGGTTTTGGTCAGCATGATACCGAAATTGTTCTGCAAAGTTCTACTCGTGTTACTGGCTTAATTGCTTTTGTCGCTTTGGTGATGTTAGCTCAAGTTATGCTGGTGATGAAGAAGAAACAAATTGAGAAAGTTCAAGCTGCTGAAATGNNGTAGAGACGTTAAATTTAACGTCTCTACAACTGTTTTTATTCTTCTTTGTGTCTTTGTGTCTTTGTGGTTAAATTAGGCTTGAAAATATTATGTCAATTACTAAAAACGAAATTAAAGTCGGAATAAATGGGTGTCGGGTGTCAGGTGTCGGGCGTCGGAAAATGAAACCTGCTGAAACCCGAAACCTGAAACCTGAAACCTGCTCTTTAGATTGGTTTTACAGGGAAACAAATCCCGAAACAAATGATAAAATCCCTGTGGTTTTATTGCATGGATTAGTTTCTCAGAGTTATAGTTGGTTGGTGATTTTAGATGAATTAGAAAAACAAGGATATAAAGCGATCGCACCGGACTGGATCGGTTCGGGATATTCGGGAAAACCAGATAAACGGGATTTTGCCTATACGCCTGATGCCTTTATTCAAGGGTTAAAAGGATTTTTAGAACAATTAAAAATAGAAAAATTTCATTTAGTTGTTCAAGGATTTTTAGGTTCGGTTGGATTACAATATGCTCTCCGTTATCCTGAACAAATTGAAAAATTAATTATTCTGAATACTCCTATTTCCACATCGGCAAAACTCCCCTGGAAATTACAACAAATGGCGTTACCTTTGGTGGGAGATATGATCACCCAAGACCCGTTATTAGTTGATAGAACTTTAGAAGGAGGCAGTAAATATGTGATTGAGGATAAGGTTTTAGAGGTTTATAGAAGTCCGTTTTTAAAAGCTTCTGCGGCCGGGCGATCGCTCTTAGCAACCTTAAAAAATTTACGTTTAAAAGATGCTATGATTGAAATAGAATCTGGCTTTAAAAATTGGCATCATCCGACTCAAATTATTTGGGGATTAATTGATCCTTGGTTGAATTTTGCCGATGTAGAAACCTTTGCCAAAGGGATTTCTGATATTGAAATTGTCACCTTAGAAAAAGCCGGACATTATCCCCAAGAACATTGGCCTCAAGAAATTAGTCAAGCCTTAATATTATTTTTGCGGAAAACAGTAGTTTAACATTAAACGGATTCGTCGGGGCGGGTTCTCCAGGGTTTTTGTTACCCCAAATTAAGATTTCTAAACCCGCCCCATCCTTCTAAAATTCCACAATTGTAGGGGCGGGTTCTCCAGGGTTTTTGTTACCCCAAATTAAGATTTCTAAACCCGCCCCATCTCACTCACTCACTCACTCACGGTTAGATGGAAAAATTATCGGGAATTATTGAAAAGAAGAAGGGCGGGTTTATTAAGATTTCTGTTGAGTTAGAAAGATTGTCTCGAACCCGCCCCTACCAGTCTGGGCGATCGCCCAACAACGGATTTTTTGTGTTAAACTATCTGAAGACAAGCGATTTCCATTGCTGAGATATTCAATCAATTAATTAACATTGGTTAAGTTTTATGGAAACTCAACAACTCCCAACCAAAGTCCAATTTACCCTAGATATTTCTCCCCCTGCTACAGAAATTCATCAACAAGCAGAATTAAAAGCTAAAATAGCCTATATTATGACGTTATTAGAGCATAAAATTATTAGCAGTAGTCGAGCAGAAAAATTATTAGGAATTTCTCGTTTAGCACTGATTAATTTAATGAGTCAATATGGATTGTCTATTTTAGATGATAGTATGAGTTTAGAAGAATTTCAACAAGAAGTGGAACAGGCAAACACAATTTTGAAACAATATAACAAGTGATTATTATTTCTGATAAGCTGTTAAGCAGTTAAACTGTATATTCTAGCCAGTGAGGACACTGGCACTACAAGGGTTTGACAACGACCCCATACCCAATTTAGATAATTAACAGCTTACAACGGCTTTGAGTGAATTAGCTAAGGTCGGACAGATGAATTTATTAAGAGATGTTTTTGGTCAAGAATTAGTAAGCAGCTTTACCAATATGCACTCATAACTGCCGAAGAATGCTAAACTATCTGAAGATATTTGCAGGTACTCAGATAGAAACCTAATGAAATGACATTCCAGCCCAGCTACTTCAAAGCCGATTTCTTCAAAGTCCTGTCTAACCCTGTGCGTATCCAGATTTTAGATACCTTGCGCGTTGGGGAAAAGAGCGTTAACTATATCGCCCAATGGATTGAAGTCGAGGCGTCTTCAGTCTCCCAGCAGTTAGCAATTCTACGTCGCTATAATTTGGTTAAAGCCCGACGACAGGGAAACTACATCTTTTACTGCATCCGTGACCCAGCGATTTTTAAAGTTCTCGATGCCGCCCTAGAAGTTTTTAATAATCATCTCGTAGAAGTGCGTGATGCTTTAGAAAATCTCGAAGACCCGAACTCAGAAA
>DMPJ01000433.1:1739-3350 GCA_003456035.1 Planktothrix sp. UBA8402 | reverse complement strand
AGATTTTGTGGTAAATGTAGCAATAGTATCGCGGGTTGATCGATCACCTGCTACCTCTTTTAAAATTAAAATTTATGACTGAAAGTCTAACCGAAGCCAAAGGCAATGAACGCAAACTAACCGGGGTGCAGAAAATTCGCACCATGATAGAAGGGTTCGATGATATTAGTCATGGGGGAATGCCTATTGCTAGAGCCACTCTAGTTAGCGGAACTTCAGGAACAGGAAAAACCTTATTTGCAGTTCACTTTCTCTACAACGGAATTGTCTATTTTGATGAACCAGGGATTTTTATTACCTTTGAAGAATCACCTACAGATATTATTAAAAACGCCTCTAGTTTTGGATGGGATCTGCAAAAATTAATTGATGAAGGTAAGTTATTTATCTTAGATGCTTCTCCCGACCCAGAAGGACAGGATATTGTCGGAAATTTTGACCTATCCGCATTAATTGAACGGATTCAATATGCTATTCGTAAATATAAAGCTAGACGAGTATCAATTGATTCAGTAACAGCCGTTTTCCAACAATATGATGCGGCTGGAGTGGTGAGACGGGAGATTATTCGCCTGGTGGCGCGACTGAAACAGGTGGGAGCAACTACGATTATGACAACGGAACGAGAGGCTGAATATGGCCCTGTGGCTCGGTTTGGGGTGGAGGAATTTGTCTCCGATAATGTCGTAATTTTGAGAAACGTTTTAGAAGGAGAACGACGTCGGCGCACGGCGGAAATTCTGAAATTACGGGGAACAACCCACATGAAAGGGGAATATCCGTTTACGATTACTAATGATGGAATTAGTATTTTTCCCCTGGGTGCGATGCGACTTACTCAACGCTCGTCTAATGTTAGGGTTTCTTCTGGAAATACAACCCTCGACAAAATGTGTGGGGGTGGTTTCTTCAAAGATTCGATTATTCTGGCGACCGGAGCAACGGGAACAGGTAAAACTTTATTAGTTAGTATTTTTCTGGAAAATGCCTGTAGAAATGGTCAACGGGCGCTGTTATTTGCTTACGAAGAATCCCGATCTCAATTGTTTAGAAATGCGAATTCCTGGGGAATTGATTTTGAAGAAATGGAAAGCAAAGGATTACTGAAAATTTTATGTAGTTATCCTGAATCTACTGGGTTAGAAGATCATTTGCAGATTATTAAATCTGAGATTTCTGAGTTTAAACCTGATCGAATTGCCATTGATTCCTTGTCAGCTTTAGCGCGAGGGGTGAGTAATAACGCCTTCCGTCAATTTGTGATTGGGGTAACAGGTTATGCGAAACAGGAGGAAATCACGGGATTTTTCACCAATACAACAGATCAATTTATGGGATCTAATTCTATTACCGATTCCCATATTTCAACAATTACTGATACGATTTTGATGCTACAATATGTGGAAATTCGTGGGGAAATGTGTCGGGCGTTGAATGTGTTCAAAATGCGGGGTTCATGGCATGATAAAGGCATTAGAGAGTATACTATTAGTGAGCATGGCCCGGTAATTACGGATTCTTTCCGGGATTATGAACGGATTATTAGTGGTTCTCCCAGCCGAATTTCTGTTAATGAAAAGAATGAATTATCTCGAATTATTCAAGGAGTTC
>DMPJ01000433.1:0-1666 GCA_003456035.1 Planktothrix sp. UBA8402 | reverse complement strand
TCGTAATTCGTAATTCGTAATTCTGATTAATCTAACTTGTTTGAGTTAATACCTAAAATGCGTTGGTTTCACCGAATTATAGTTCTATTTTTCAGTATCCTGATTTTTACTTGGGGAAATATAACCCCCCTATTGGCTGAAAATCAATCCCTATCTTCTGATGTGGATACTTTGCTTGAGCAAGCGTTTACCGCAACTCAAAAGGGTCAGTTTTCCCAAGCAGAAATCTACTGGACTGAAATTATTGATCAATATCCTGAAAATCCGGCGATGTGGAGTAACCGAGGCAATGTTAGAGTTAGTCAAAATCAACTAAATCAGGGGATTTCTGACTATAATCAATCTATAGAATTATCTCCTGATTTTCCTGATTCTTATTTAAACCGAGGAGTAGCCTATGAAGGTTTAGGAGAGTGGGAAAAAGCGATCGCCGACTATAATAAAGTATTAGAAATTAACCCTAATGATCCTGTGGCTTATAATAATCGAGGAAATGCTAAAGCCGGATTAGGAAAATGGTCAGCAGCCCTTTTAGATTATCAAACCGCCAGTGATTTAGATAAAAATTATTCCTTTGCTCGGGGGAATTATGCCTTAACATTATATCAATTAGGAGAAACTGAAACAGCCCTAAAAACCATAAAAAATCTAGTGCGTAAATATCCTAATTTTGCCGATATGCGAGCCGCCTTAACAGCTTGTTTATGGGATATTGGAAAACTAGGAGAAGCCGAAAGTAATTGGGTAGCTGTAGTGGGACTGGATGCTCGATATAAAAATATTAATTGGGTGAAAAATGTTAGACGCTGGCCGCCAAAAGTAGTCACCGCCTTAAATAATTTTCTGACTTTGAAATAACCTGATCAGAATGGGTACTCATCCCAACAACGAACTTCCCCAACGCGCTATGCTGGGAGTACGATTCAACAGGTGCAACGGTTCAACCCCCTAACTTGCTATGCGGCTGCAACGCCAATTCAACGGACAAACCATCACCCTTGACACCCACAACCCTCTAGGGAGTGGGGGGGAAGGACGTATCTATGGGATATTAGAAGATCCGAATTTAGTTGCCAAAATCTACCATAAACCCAACGACGAAGACGCCGAAAAACTCACCGTCATGTATAACCATCCCCCGGCAACGGCGATGGTTTCCCCTGAAATGACGGCGATCGCCTGGCCCATTGACCTGCTCCATACCACCGATAATAAGCGCAAAATCGTCGGTTATTTAATGCCCCGGGTGCATAAAGCCACCCCAATTCATATTTTTTATACCCCCAAAAGTCGCCGGGAACAAAAGCCTTTATTTAACTATTTATATCTCCATCGTACTGCGCGTAATTTAGTCGCTTCTATTGCCGATTTACATAGTAGTGGATATATTATTGGTGACGTCAATGAATCTAATATTTTAGTTAGTGATACCGCCTTAGTTACCCTGGTTGATACCGACTCCTTTCAAGTTAGAGATCCCGATACCGGGTTAATTTATCGCTGTCCCGTCGGAAAAGCCGAATTTACCCCCCCAGAACTCCAGGGACAAGCCTTTCGGGACTTAAACCGCACCACGGAACAGGATCGGTTTGGACTGGCGGTATTAATTTTTCTGTTATTGATGGAGGGAACTCACCCATTTTCCGGCGTTTATCAAGGGAGTGGC
>DMPJ01000457.1 GCA_003456035.1 Planktothrix sp. UBA8402 | reverse complement strand
AACCATTAATTATTGTCGGGGTAGGCGGGTTTATAAAGTTTTGGGGTGCTTTTTCTAGGTTGACGCGAACCCGCCCCTACGCGGGATGACGAACTTTTTGTTAATATTAACTTGTAGGGGCGGGTTCCGTAACCATATTGAATACAAAAAAAATAATCTTAATAAACCCGCCCCACCCCAACCCCAAACCCTAAATTAAATTAAACCAATAATTCCTCTAATTTATGTTGATTCCAAAGGGTTTGATATAGTCCTTTTGTTGCTACTAATTCAGCATGGTTTCCCGTTTGAATAATCTCACCTTTTTCCATCACTAAAATCCGATCAGCCATGGCGGCGGCAGACATTTGATGGGAGATAAAAACCACAGTTTTACGTTGAATTCCGACCTTTAAATTCTGTAAAATTTCCGTAGCCGTTTGATTATCTACACTCGAAAGAGCATCATCTAAAATTAAAATTGGTGCATCCACTAATAGTGCCCTTGCTAAAGCAGTTCGTTGTCGTTGTCCACCGGATAAGGTAATTCCCCTTTCACCAACTAGGGTTTCATATTGTTTAGGAAAATTTAAAATTTCCTCATGAATTTTAGCAATTTTAGCTACTATTTCAATTTCAGATTGTTCTGCTAGGGGGTCACCATAAGCAATATTATTCTTAATATTGGTACTGAATAAAAAGCTCTCTTGAGGAACATAAGCGATCGCACTTCTTAAATCCGATAACCTCAACTGAGTAATATCCTGACCATCGACAAATAATTGATCGATCTTAATATCTAATAACCGAGGAATCGCATTAGCTAAAGTCGATTTACCCGCACCAATCGGGCCAACAATAGCAACAGTTTCCCCTGGTTTTATCATAAAATTGACATCATTTAGAGCGGGAATTTTGCTTCTGGGGTAGGTATAATTCAGATGAAATGCACTTAACCATCCTTGAACTGGAGTTGGTAAAGGTAAGGGTTCTAAGGGATCTTTAATTCGAGGTTCAACGCTTAAAATTGCTTCAATTCGATCAATACTAACTTCTCCCCGTTGATAAGCTGTAATCGTAAATCCTAATAAAGCCGTGGGAAATACTAAACGTTCCACATATAAAATTAAGGCTACAAAATCACCGATACTCAGTTCTCCATTGGCAATAGATTCATCTCCAATTGCCAATAAAATTAAAAAGCTTAAACTGGCAATTCCTCCTAAAATGGGAAACAAAAGATTTCGGGTTTTAGCTAAATCTAAATTAGCATAAAATAACTGTTGATTATTTTCCGCAAAGGCTTGGCGTTCATTTTCTTCTTGAGCGTAAATCTTAATTAAAGAAATGCCACTCATATCCTCTTGAATCAGATCGCTAATATTTGATAGTTTTTCCTGAACTGTCATTTGTTGATCTTTGAGTTTGCCACTAAAAACTCTCACTAAAATCAACATAAATGGATAAACAGAAATAGATAATAAAGTCAAGCGTAGATTAATCGCTAACATCACCGGAAGGGTTAACCCATAAGCAAATATGGTATTAGCAATACTGAGAACCGCAAAGCCTAATAAACGGCGAATATTATCAACATCACTGGTGGCGCGATTAATTAAATCTCCAACGGTACTCTCCGAAAAATAGGAGGATTCTAGGATTAATAAATGATTAAAAATCTTTTGTTTTAAATCAAATTCAACTTGACGACCTACCCCAAAAATTATAGTGCGGGACATCATTCGGATCACCCACATAATTGAAGCTAAAATAAAAATCAAGAATACCTGATTTTGTACGGTATCAAAGTTAATCGCTACTTGAAGTTCATTAATAATATCCCGAATCAAAATCGGAATATAAACCCCCAACGCATTAACAAGAANNAAATAACGCCACAACTCCTAATATTGTAGCTTTTTTATGGGGACGCAGATAGTCTATCAGTTTTTGGAATCGAGAAGATTTCATATTTGAGGGAATAAAGTTAACAGATTAAATTATAGGTTTAGTGCGTCAGATGCAGTTTAGCTACGGGATGCAACCATTCGTCCTAGACATTTGAGAATTAATAACACATCATACAGTTGATTGCGACGCGGAAGCAAGGAAAATATATTAGATAATTCATATCGAGGAAATTCTTGATTGTTCAGTTTGACAAAGATAAAATTTCCGCCATTTGTTACCATGCCAAAAACAGGTCGTTTTGGATGGGGATTAGTTAACATATAAGCTAAGGTTTGTGGTAAAGCAAGTTCTAAAGAAAAACTCGTTTCTTTGGATTCTATGACCACAACCCACAGGGTTTCTAGGAGAACAAGTGCATCAATTCGTCCTCGATAAATTACATCCTCACTTTCTGCTGTAATTTGCACAGTTGTTTCAGTTTTAAACCTAAATGGAGGATCAAAAAATCCAGCTAAATCAAGTAATGGAGAGAGAACAATTAATTTAATCGTTTCTTCTCCCAGTTGACCATCAGAGAGTTGATAAAAGTATTTTTGCTGAATAGCATCAAGGGCTTTTTGTTCCTTTTCTGTTATTTCGCTGTCAGGGTTTAACCATTCAGTAAAAAATTGTTCATCTGTATTCCGTTGGAGGTTGAATTGGGTTTGTAGTTGACTGAATGTTTTAATCGTGCGCTCGATGGGAAAGGTTTGGGTCATAATATATTAATCAAATAAATACTATAGCTGATTTTGGCAAGAAATCACTCCGAGACAAGTTGTTGTGCTTTAGCGCTAAAGCGCAACAACGTACCCCAAGGTTTTGTGACACTCGGTTTTTTATTATTATATAGAATTAACTTGAAATTAAGTTGTTGGTTCGTTCCCTTCTTCATCTTTCACTTCAAAATTAATTCGTTCGTAAATTTCTATCATTGGTATTTGAAATTCTACGGATTCTAGGGTTAATATAGAGTCTTCTAAATCATACTCTGTCAATACCCATTTTCCATTAGAATTTTTAGCAAATTGT
>DMPJ01000060.1:737-3617 GCA_003456035.1 Planktothrix sp. UBA8402 | reverse complement strand
CGAGCGAGGACGCTCGCACTGCTAGAATAACTCAAAAATATATAACTCTAAGGTAAAACCCGTTTATATTCCCCCGCCAACAATGGTGACAATTTCTAATATATCTCCCGGTTGAATTTCGGTAGTTTCCCAAAATTGACGATGGAGAATTTCACCGTTATATTCTATAGCAATTAAACGGTGATTTAAACCTTGTTGTTGTAAGAATTGTGGGAGTTTTAGCCCNNTGAGAACAGGTTTTTAATTCTCCATTAACTTTTACGGTAATTGTTTCTGTCATGCTTAATTTTGGGGTTGACTGGGTAAAACATTGTGGGATCTTAAGTTTCTAACTCGATGCAATTGGGAAAGAAAATATTGAGTAACTAAAGTAGGTTGTTCAGCATTCATAATCGAACGAACAACCGCAACTCGCTCACAACCTGTCGCCATGACATTATCAAAATTATTCATATCAATTCCACCAATAGCAAACCAAGGAATTGTAGAATTTTTAACCGCATGACTAACATATTCTAAGCCCGCCGCAGCCTTTCCAGCCTTGGTTGGGGTTTCATAAACAGGCCCAACTCCAATATAATCAGCACCCTCTTGAATGGCTCGTTNNGAACGACCAATTAATCGTTGCGGGCCTAATATTTGTCTAGCTAATTGAATCGGAATATCCTCTTGACCTAAATGGACTCCATCAGCATCAACAGCGATCGCAATATCTACCCGATCATTAACTAAGAATAAAGCCTCATAACGATGACAGAGTTGACATAATTTCTGTGCTGTTTTTAATCTAACTTCATCATTAGAATTTTTATCCCGATATTGAACTAAAGTTAATCCTCCTTGTAACGCTGCTTCCACAATTGCCAATAATTTTTCCCCAGGGGAAGTAACTAAATAGAGCGGAGAATTTTGTAAAACCTTATGGCGTTGATGGGCGAGTAAACGACTTTCTAAGGTATAAACTTGATAGCGCATTTGTTTAAAAGTGCGTCCCATTTCTGGATGATATAATTTCCCGTATTCTTCGAGAACTCTTAAGGCTTCTTGAACCCGACAGAAATTGGCTTGTAACAGTTGTTCAATTCCCGAACGTTGTTCTTCTTGGGGATGGGTTAATTCGGTTCCTGGATCGTCACTGGTATTGCGATAGGAACGTAATTTCATCGTATGCCAACGGGCGATTTCTTGGCGTAAATGTTTACATTCTTCTGCGAGTTCTCCACTATTTAACCCAAACCGACACCATTCTTCAATAATTCTTAACCCCTCCCTAGTGCGGTCTAAGTTAGCATCTAAAATCCGATATAGGATCGGTTGTGCTATGGGACTATATTGTTGATCCATCCGGTGTTCCTCGTTGGTAATTTTGTCGGGTTTGGGGTATAATCTCCCCAATTAGATTTTCGCGGGTGGGTGCGTCTAAACAAAGTTCACAATTCTTGACAGCCAAAATGTTAGGTNNTTATGGTAAAATTGAGGCTGGTTTAACGCAAATGATATTTTAAACTAATTTCAGTCCGTCAGACTCCTATAAATTTCAGATCCCGTTGTTCCACCGTTGTAGTGCTTGCTGCAACGATTGGTCAATTACTATCAGTCTCCCCCCCTCCGACAATGATCAGGTTATCTGGTATTCCTCAACTCCGTTCATTTATTCCCCGAAATCCGATCGCATTGACCTCTCCATTTTTATTAATGGTGCTGCGATCTTTTTCCCCATTTCTATTAGTCAGTTTAGGATTAGGATTATTTAACCCCATGTCTGGGTTAGCAATTCCCCCTAGAAATCAACCAACTGCACCAGCGATAACTAATCGCTCTATGACGGTATTTTATGTTAGTTCAACCACGGGAAATGATGGCGGACAAGGGACGCAACAATCTCCTTTAAGAACAATAACAAAAGCCGTTACTATGGCGGGCAGCAATACGGCAATTATTCTAGCACCCGGAACCTATAGCAGTCAAACCGGAGAACAATTTCCAATTATTCTACATAATAATGTTACCCTTCAAGGAAATCCCAATACCAAGGGAAAAGATATAGTGATCACGGGTGGTGGTTGGTACACGAGCAAGACTTCCGCTCAACAAAATATTACCATATTGGGAGCAAATAGCTCAAGAATTAGTGGAGTAACTATTACCAACCCGAATCAGCGAGGTTACGGACTTTGGATAGAATCGAGTTCCTTAATTGTCTCTCAAAATACCTTTACTGGCAATAGCCATGACGGGATTTCTATTGTAGGAATTAGCTCTCCGATTATTCAAGAAAATTATTTTATTCACAATGGAGCCAATGGAATTACTATTTATGGAAATTCCCGCCCCGAAATTAGAAATAACGATTTTCAAAATACTGGATTTGGGATTAATATTGCTCAAAATGCCGCCCCGTTTGTGATTGGAAATCGGGTTTTTGATAATAAAGACGGGATTGTAATTCAAGCTAATTCCCGACCAATTTTAAGAAATAATCAAATTGAACGAAATCAACGGGATGGAGTAGTTGCGATCGCTGAATCCTTACCCGATTTAGGAAATACCCAAGAACCCGGGGGGAACGTAATTAGAAATAATGGTCGCTATGATCTCAATAACGGCACCAAAGGTCAACAAATTCTAGCTTACGGGAATCAACTATCGGCCAACAAAACCATCGGGTCGATTCAACTATCCCCCTACCAAACCGCTACCCCCCAGACTTCTCCCCTCGCCCGTCAACTATCGAATTCAACCAACTCCCCAGGGTCGAGGACAGGTGTGGTAAATGACCCCACCATGACCCCGATGAATACCTCTGCTTCCCTTCCCGTCTATCTCCCAGAATCGAATCCCACTAACCCAAACCCAATTCCCATCCCAGTCCCACCCCCG
>DMPJ01000060.1:0-730 GCA_003456035.1 Planktothrix sp. UBA8402 | reverse complement strand
GGTGGTGGGAATATTAGTACCACTGGTTTCTGATTTAGTTTTGGGACGTCCGGCTTCTATTCCCGCTCCTCCCCGTACCCAACCCCGACAAACTCCCCAAGCAATTACTCAACCGCCCCAAGCTCAACCGACTTCCGTGGCTGCTATTGGGGTTTTAGCCGTTCCTGGGCCTGATATTCCGATTGGGTCGGGGGGGGGTTTTCTCCCGAATGAGGTGGGGACTGGGAACTTGGGGGGCGTACCTCTGAGTCCGACAGCTTTGGGATTACGTTATCGGGTGGTGGTGGAAGGGAGTAGTGATGCAGACCTTCGCCGCATCCGGTCGGTTGTCCCGGAGGCTTTTAAAACAGTGGTACAGGGGCGCTCTGTGGTGCAAGCGGGAGCGTTTCGAGATCAATATCGGGCTAATTCTCTGTTACAGGAGTTAAGCCGCAGTGGGTTACGGGCCAGAATTGAGATGATGAATTAATCTGGTTTTTGGCGACAACCTATAGCTGTTCAAAATGGAAGGGGAAATTTTGGGTCTGAAAGGTTTATCTGTTATGGGTTTGGGGTGTCTTCAGGCGGTGAGGAGGTTGTCAGAATTCCTGAATGCTTTATGGGGAAAGGGTTTTGGCGTTTTTTTATTTTTGCCTGTTGACAAGTCGATGGCTGAAATGCTATATTGTGATCAGGTTGTCGGAATCGTACCTCGAAAACTAAATATATCAAGGGTTTCAGAAGCCTGCGG
>DMPJ01000308.1:6155-8479 GCA_003456035.1 Planktothrix sp. UBA8402 | reverse complement strand
TTAACTCAACGGTTTGATAAATGTCCGCAGTTTCACAGAGTTCTAAACCTCGACCATAAGCCGGGGGATTAGGATTAGATTGATGGTCATTAAATCTGACTAAACGAATCATTTGCTCTCGAAAAGGTTGTTCATTTCCGGCTAATTTTGAACGATTTACCCAAGATAACATATAATTAGCTGCATCAATAATAATACAACTACTTCGTCCCGCCTGATCCATTGTGGCTAATCGTTTTAACTGTTCACAATCATTACAAAAACGACGAAAATAAATCGGGTCAGCCGGAGTAAAGGTTGAGTTAATCGCTTGATTTGGATCACCGNNAAATCATCAGTAATTGATTCAGAAGAACTAGCTAAAGTTCTCAATAGTTTACTTTGTAGAGGGGTAGAATCTTGAGCTTCATCTTCAAAAACAGCAAAAACTTGCTGTTTCCATACTTGACGAATTGTGGGATTTTCTAAGACTCGCAATGCTGCTAAAATCATTTCATTATAATCAATTAAATTCTGCGATCGCAATATATTTTGATAATTTTCATATAATCCTCCTGCTATTTTTAAAACTTCATAATCATCAGGAATTTGTTCGGAAATTTCTTTTAAATCCTGCGGTTGTAGTCCTGAACTTTTGGCTTCTTGAATCACTTTCCAAACTAAATCAGGTAAAACTTCTGTCCGTAAAACCGATTGACGTCTTAATCTTTCTGTTTCTTCCCCATCAAATTGAACTCCCTCAATTAATCGTTGATAATGACGAGGATTAGCAACAATCCACTGTTCTACACAAGTGCGAGTAATTCTATTACTGGGAGTGGGTAAAATTAAAGTAAAATTCTCTAAATTTAATCCCGATAATTCCGGATGTTTTAAGGCAATATTTAAGGCTAAACCATGCAATGTATAAACAAAAAATCCCCCTAAAGGTAATCGCATTTCTTTGAGTTCTTGACTAACTTTAGCGCGAATATTAGCGGCGGCGGAACGGGTGAATGTTACAATAACTAATTGATGCTGGGAATGCAGTTGATGACGGGCGATCGCTAAAGCCGCCGCAAAAGCCATTCCTGTTGATTTCCCCGCACCTGGAACCGCAGAAATTGCTAGTGGGCCCCCATTCCAATCAGCCATTTGTTGTTGACCAGGACGTAAATTCTGATAAATTTCTTTAATTTTTTGCTCTCGGAATGCACGAATTTGATCAATATTTTCTAATTGATTTGTTGTAAGATCAGAAAAGATTGCTTCCGTTTCTGGGGTTAGGTTAGAATCGAGGGCGGAAACTTGATCGAGATCAAAATCGTCTGTCATTTTAGGCTCAATATTAAGGGGGTAATTAACTATAAACGGTTAGCTTAGGGGTGTTTTTATTGGGATAAACTGTTCAGGATTTAAACCAAGCAACCTAGCGAGCGAGGACGCTCGCACTACATGGGTTTTGCGATTTCTGAATACCGAATTTAGATGCTTAACACCTTATAGATCCAAATTTTATCAGGAGACCGGAAATTTTCCAAGGATGTTTAACTAATCTAGGATTAATTTTTTTAGGAATATAACACTATGAATCCTCATCAAATTCGCTCTCAGACTGGATCAAAGCCAAGATTTTATTTAGGATTAATCCTATCACTTTTAGTTTTATCGAGTTGCGCTCAGGCTAATAAAGCTAAACAGATTGCTCCCGCCAGCGCACCTTTAGCCACAGCAGATAGTCTGGAAATGGCTAATTCTGCACCGCAACCAACGACGTCAGAACCTAAAAAACAATCCCAACTGATTAAACGTGCTCAGTTAACATTAATAGTACAATCAATTCATCAAACTACAGAATCTATTACTGAAATTATCCAGAAACAGCAAGGGGATATTTTAAAATTTGAAGCTCAAAAATCCCCTGATAATAGTCAGCGTCAAACCGCTTATTTAGAATTTAGAGTCCCGCAACAGCGATTAGAAATAACGTTAAATGCGTTAGCAAAGTTGGGAACTGTAGAAAATCAAATGATTACGGCGGAGGATGTTTCTGATCAATTAGTGGATTTCCAAGCTCGACTTAGAAATTTACGCAAATCGGAAGAAATGNNAATGGTGTTAAAAATTATGGAGCGTTCTGGTTCCGTTGGGGATGTTTTGAAAGCAGCTAATGAATTAAGTACAATTCGGGAATCAATTGAACGCATTGATGCTCAGTTAAGAAGTTTACAAAATCAAGTCGCTTATTCTACGATTAATTTAACAATTGAATCGCTGGTTTCTGTGTCTCCTGCTCAAGAAAACTTGGGTTTAAGGGTACAAGAAACTTGGGGAAAAGCAACTCA
>DMPJ01000308.1:234-5995 GCA_003456035.1 Planktothrix sp. UBA8402 | reverse complement strand
AAATCTGTGATCGGTAATGGGTAAAAGTTATTAGCCCCTACCTCCTTTCCTATTCATCAATTTGCCAAACATCATGAATTTGATCCTCATCCAATACCTTTTTAGGACGCATCATCAAAATCAATTTTCCTAGTAAATTAATTGTGGGACTTTCATCAAACCATTGTAATTCTAAATTATCTGATTCTTCAACTAAGAAATAAGAATCAATATCCCATTCCCGTTGAGAGCGATCCACAATCATTAAAATANNGTTCTGATTTACCAGGTAAGGGATTAGGTAAATTAGCACTATTTCCTAAAATACCAATAGGATCTTCTGCTTTTCTGACAACTTGCCACCCGGGAACTGCCAACCAAGCCGCATTTCCTGATGATTTGACAATGCTAAATTCCCCTAATTCTTCAATTAAAGGCACCAGATTAAAGTCGGATAATGTTAGAGGAAATTGCCCCGCTACAGGAATTAAACGCGGCAAATCTTCTTCAGTTTCTAAACGATAAACTGGTAAACGAGGCGCGGATATTTTCGCTGTAACAGAAAAATCTGTTAACAGTTGTTCTATTTTTTCTCTAGCAGTTTGGGAGTGAGCATATTTTAATCCTTTAGCAATTAAACGCGATCGCTGTTGTAAATCATGCTGTTGTCGTGCNNGATTTCCAAGATTGATAGGCTAAAGCATCCCCAGGATGATTAGAAAAACCTTGAGGGAGAATCGAAAACCGAGAGAATTCTTTGATGGCTTTGGCTAATTCTCTGGCTTCATCGGCATCTAATTTGTGTTGATCTGCAAATTCTGTAGCAATTAACCTTTCCGCTTGATTTAGGATACGAAATTCATACAAAATATCGCTTCCCCGTTGTTGAAAATTGGATTTAATTTCTTCGGATAAATTGCCTTTAACTAAGGAAGTAAATACTTGCGATGCTACAATTACTTGATTTTGTTGAATCGGTTCAAAACCTGTTTCTTCAAAAATTTGTTGGGGATTATAACCAGATTTTTGTAACTTAGCACAGGCGTCGCCCCACTCAACCCAATTTCTTTCTTTACGACGTAATAACTGCACTAATTTAGCAGTATCTATCGCCGGGTCTGGTATTGAGGAAATAGAATCGTAAGGATTTTCTGGTGTTTGAGTCATAATTATAGAGATTAATCGGTTTCAAGGACAGAATGGTTTCAAAATATCAAGTTAGTTTATATCTAACTTATCATAAGTATGTCGTGCTGATCTTAATAAATTTTGGGCTTCTGCGCTAACTGTTGTCCCGGCGGGAACCTGTTCTAAGGTATTAATAATATCGGTTAATTGACTAATTAAGGAACCAATATCAGGATCTTTAGAACGGGCTAATTTTTGCCATTGAGCAATGGCAGATTTTGCTTGTTTAAGGTATTCTACCCCGTCTTTTTCCGCTTGTAAACGACTTTCGGAACTCCCCAAATTTGATTGATATTCAGCTAATTTTTTCTGAGCATCTGAATAACTGGGATTATCCGTCGGAACTTGTTCTAAACGAAGTATTGCTTCTTCCCATAATTTGATGACTTGTTTCCATTCTTGGGCGGTGTGAGGGGGATTTTTAGCGGCTTTTGCAGCTTGAATTCCAAACTGCATCCCGGCATCAATTAAGGTATTTCCTTTAATTGTTCCTGCGACAAATCCCAGTTGTTGTTGAAAATCTCGTTTAGCGGTTTCTAACTCTTTTTCAGCTAATTTTCCGGCTAAGGTTTGGGAGGGAATTTTATCTAATTTATCAATGGCTTTTTGCCAAAGGCTAATCATCTGTTGTTGTTCATTTCCGGGGGGAAGTTTGGGGAAGTTATTTTCAGATTCCTTAATTAATTGTTCAGCTTTTGTATATTCTTGATAAGCATTTTGTTCTTGAAAAATTTTAGATTCCATCCGTCCGACATTCTTTCTGGCACTTTCATATTCATCGAAGGTAAATCGCCAAACACAACCCGTAAATGAACAGTAGGCTTGAGGATAATAACCTAAAAACCAAACGGGTAATTTCTCAAGATGTTTTTGAGCTTTTCCGATTTTTTCAACGCCTAATTCAATATCTGTAATTGCCGTAGCTTGATTAATTAATTGATCGGATTGTTCTACTAAGGACAAGGCTTGTCGATAGTTATAATCCATACTAATATAACTGGGAATTAATAAAATAGGGACAGTTTTTGAAACGGGAAAGCGAATCATGGGATAGGGTAAATTAGCTAGAGCTACAAATCCCACAAATCCCCCTAAAATTGCCGTGCCAAAAGCCAGTTTAGACCAAATTCCAGGGGGATGATTTGCTTTTGCAGCTTTCTGTAAAACTACTTCGTCAAAGTTATAAAATTGATCAGAAACTAAGTTTTTTAACTCATCTAAAGTTAGGGATTCTCCAGATTGCGATCGCATTTTTTCTAAGCGTTTAAGAACGATTTTTTCTCCAACTTCCCCCACCAAATCGGTTTTGGCGCATTTTTTCAATTCTATTTTTAAAATTTCAAAAGATTGATTATAAAGTCTTACCATTACTAATATTCTCCTGGAATTATCTAGTGTAAACTGATTATTGATAGCGAGTTAATTCAACTCTATATCTTTGTTTTTTAGTAATAGCCATATCTTTAACTTCCAAACGTCCTTTCCCTCGAATAGCAATTAGATCCCCCGATTTTAATTGATAACTTGCTTGGCTAATTTCCTTCCAATTTACCCGCACATCTCCGCCATCAATTAAACTCACCATTTTACTGCGAGACATTCCAAATCCAGCCGAGGCGATCGCATCTAAACGCATGGAAGCCTCCACCGTTGTTAACTCTTTCTTCTTGGGTTCTCTAACCTTTAATTCCCCTGGATCAATTCGTCTAGTTTTTACCGGAACCGAACGCACCTGGGTCATATTTAATTCTAAAAAATCTGCCAATTCTGGGGTAACAATTGTTTGGGCACCGCGTTCTCCTAAAACAATAATATCCCCGGTTTTGTCCCTAACAATTCCTGTCCCTAACATGGCTCCTAAAAAGTCTCGATGGGTAGCAGGATCAAAGAGAAAATTACCCGAAATTTCTAATACCACAACGCTGACTTGAGTTTCATCAAGAGGAAGTTCAGATCGGGCAATTCCTAAACGTTGGCGTTCCGCTTGGGGGTAGCCTCCCCAGGGAATCATTTGTACTTCTGTTAATCGGCTAAAAACTTTTTGAGATTCAGCCAATTCCGGGGGAGAAAGGAAATCTGTTATGGTAATTTCCCAATTTTTGAGGGCTTGTTCTGCCAGATCTATAACCCGTGCTATACTGTCTCGATTTTCGATGCCTTTTAGAAGTTCTTCTCTTGGTAACATTAGGTAATTTTAGGTAAAAGAAGATGAAAATTTGTGCTATAATTATGATAACATTTTTAACAAAAATGTGGTTAATTTTGAGGTATTTTCTCTCTAAATGATTAAAAATACCTAGGAAGAAAAGGGACAGATTAAATCATCAATTCCGCCCCGGTCAATCATTCATTTTCACCAACGGTATAACCTTGAATATTTTCCGGTTCTAAGTCTCTTAAAATCCGATCAGCTTTCCGCATTAAGGTTTCCGAACCCGTGACCACGACTAAATATTTTCCAGCNNAGGCGGTTACGGTAGGGTAAAGCATCGCCGCCACCAATAATTAATCCGACTCCGCCCCCGGTCAAAATACTCCCTAACCCCCCCGAAATTGCACCAAGAACCCCACCAATTAAATGATTTCCTACAACTCCCGCCCAGGCAAAGGTATCTAATCCCGTAATTAAACTAAAGCAAAAACCCGAAACAAATCCAAACGGAATTAACCAAGTTGCCATTAATTTTACTTGTTTAATTGCGCTTTCATTTGGGTCAATTAAGCCAAATTCATCGGCGGTTTTATAACCTTTTCCTAAAATACTGATTTGAGTGATCGGGACACCTTCTTTTTCTAATTCCACATAGGCTGTTTCTGCTTGAAAGCGATCGGCCAGGACAGTGACAAGATAGTTCATAGGATAACGGTTTAGAATAGGCTATCAATCTATTGTTAGTCTACACAATATCGGGTCTGATCTCGATTCCCCAGACGCTCTGAATTGTCCATTGCCTATTCCCCATTGCCTATTCCCCGCCATAAATTTTTTCTAAGAATTCGCAGTGAATATACCCATTAAGAGTTAAAATAACCTACTGCTGTATTAACATAGACCGTATTTGGGGGAGAAAATAGCTAGTTAAGACTCTCCCGAACTTCCCCCTAGCTGATTTTGTGGGGGGTTAATGTTTCGTTTTCAGAAAAATTGCAACCCATTTTCCTAAATCATGTCTAAGGTTCTCGTATCCGATTCTATTGATCAAGTTGGTATAGACATCCTGTCTCAAGTCGCTCAGGTCGATGTCAAAATAGGTTTACCCCCAGAAGAACTGGTGCGGATTATCCCAGAGTATGATGCTTTGATGATCCGGTCTGGAACTCGTGTAACCCAAGAAGTGATTGAAGCCGCCAATAACTTAAAAATTATTGGTCGGGCGGGTGTCGGTGTGGATAATGTGGATATTCCCGCCGCCACGCGCAAAGGGATTGTTGTGGTTAATTCCCCACAAGGGAACACCATTGCTGCCGCCGAACACGCCCTGGCGATGATGCTGTCCATGTCTCGCTACATCCCCGATGCCAACCAATCGGTTAAAACTGGACAGTGGGATCGAAAAAGCTTCGTTGGTGTAGAAGTTTATAAAAAAACCCTGGGTATTGTGGGTTTGGGTAAAATTGGTTCCCACTTTGCAGCCGCAGCCAAAGCCATGGGGATGAAACTTTTGGCCTATGATCCGTTTATTTCCCAAGAACGGGCTGATCAAATTGGTTGTCGGTTAGTGGACTTGGATCTTTTGATTCAGGAGTCCGATTATATTACGCTGCATATCCCCAAAACCAAAGAAACCTATCATCTGTTTAATGCGGAAGTCTTCGCTAAGATGAAGCCCACCGCCCGCCTAATTAACTGCGCTAGAGGCGGTGTGATTGATGAAGCAGCCTTAGCTGATGCCCTGCGAACTGGCCAAATTGCCGGGGCTGCCTTAGATGTATTTGAAAATGAACCCCTAGAAGCCGATTCTCCCCTGCGGGAATTGGGGTCTAAAATTGTTCTGACTCCTCACCTGGGAGCCTCTACAGAAGAAGCTCAAGTCAATGTTGCGATCGATGTCGCTGAACAAATTCGGGATGTGTTACTGGGCCTGCCAGCCCGCTCTGCGGTGAATATTCCTGGGTTATATCCCGATGTCTTGGAAAAACTCAAACCCTATCTGCAACTGGCAGAAACCCTGGGTAACATGGTGGGTCAGTTAGCCGGGGGACGGGTGGACTTCCTGGATGTGCGTTTGCAAGGGGAACTAGCCGGAACCAGTAGCCAAGCGGTGGTTGTGGCTTCTCTGAAGGGGTTACTGTCCCAAGCCTTACGCGAGCGGGTTAACTATGTTAACGCAGGTATTGAGGCCAAGGAACGGGGTATCCGAGTCATTGAAACCCGTGATGCTTCGGTGACGGACTACACGGGATCACTGCATTTAGAAGCTAAGGGCAGTTTAGGCAACCATTCGGTGACCGGGGCGTTATTAGGGGATCACGAAATTCGGATCACCAGTGTTGACGATTTTCCGATTAATGTTCCTCCCACCCGCTATATGTTGTTTACGCTCCACCGGGATGTGCCGGGAATTATTGGTAACATTGGCTCGCTTTTGGGCAG
>DMPJ01000308.1:0-198 GCA_003456035.1 Planktothrix sp. UBA8402 | reverse complement strand
AGGTATCCTGGCAGAAATCATCAAAGTCTCTGGTATCCGCGATGCCTATACCGTAACGCTATAAGACTGTATATAGGGTGCAGGGCGAGTCAGTTTCAGGTGTAGAGAACAAGAAAACAAGAAAAGTTTCGCTGATTTCTCCCCCTGCTCCCCTGCTCCCCCTGCTCCCCCTGCTCCGGTGTGCTTCTCTTGCTCCCC
>DMPJ01000078.1 GCA_003456035.1 Planktothrix sp. UBA8402 | reverse complement strand
AGAAACCACCCAAAAACAATCAATTGAGTTACAAAAAGCTGCTGCTGCTGCTGACTCGGCTAGTCGTGCCAAATCAGAATTTTTAGCTAGTATGAGCCATGAGTTAAGAACACCCTTGAATGCCATTTTAGGGTTTACTCAATTAATGAATCAAGATCCATTATTATCTTCCAAACATCATAAATATGTTGAGATTATTAATCAAGCCGGGGAACATTTATTAACCTTGATTAATGACATCTTAGAAATGTCCAAAATTGAAGCAGGAAGAACAACCATAAATCAACATCAATTTGATTTAATTAATCTTTTAGATGGATTAAGAAAAATGTTGCAAATAAAAACAGAATCTCAAGGATTAAAGTTAAAATTTCAATATGCAGAGGATTTACCCCGTTATTTAAAAACCGATGAAGGAAAATTGCGGCAGGTTTTATTAAATCTGTTAAGTAATGCCATAAAATTCACCCCCCAAGGTGAAGTCATATTAAGGGCTAAACGGGAAGATCAAATTTTTCAACCCGAATCCCCATCTACTTCTAATTTAGCTGATTTAGACAGAGAAAATCCAGCCGTTAATTCCTATAATCAGCAAGGATTAGAGTTTATTTTATTTGAGGTTGAAGATACAGGTTTAGGGATTTCTCCCGAAGAAATTAACTTACTATTTGAACCTTTTAAACAAACAGAATCGGGACGGAATTCTAATCAAGGGACAGGGTTAGGGTTAGCAATTAGCCGAAAATATGTCCAGCTTATGGGGGGAGATATTCACGTTAAAAGCCAGTTAGGAGTCGGAAGTTTGTTTTCATTTGAAATTCCAAATAACTCTCTAGAATATTCTCCAGTCATCCAGAAGGTTGCCAAACCTAAAGCGATTAGTATTGCCCCAGGGCAGCCAGAATATAAAATTTTAGTGGTAGATGATAGTTCAGATAGTCGCCTATTAATGAATGAATTACTATCAGAAATTGGGTTTAAAATTGAGAACGCAGAAAATGGTCAAGAAGCAATTGATTATTGGAAAACTTGGCAACCAGATTTAATTTTAATGGATGTCAGAATGCCCGTAATGGATGGTTTAACAGCCACTAAATTAATTAAAGCCACATCCCTAGGACAAAAAACTAAAATTCTGGCTTTAACTGCTAGTGTTTTTGAGGAAGATCAACAAAATATTTTAGCCTCCGGTTGTGATGATTTTGTCGCCAAACCATTCCAAACGGAAAATTTATTGGCAAAAATTAGTCAACATTTGGGTGTACAATATATCTATCAACAGGATGAGACTCAGCTAGAGAAATCAATTTTAAATCCTCCCCAAAGTTCAGAAGCAGATTTGAGTTCTCTAATCAACACTATGTCCCCAAAATGGCAAGGAGAACTATATTATGCTGCGGCTCAAGGAAGTGATGAAAAAATTGTAGGTTTAATTGCTGAAATTCCCCCTGAAAATCAGAAATTAATTGGTATACTGAACCAGTTAAACCTGAATTTTGAATTTCAGACAATTTTAGAAATATGCACAGCAATAAATATCACGTTGTAAAAATCATAAAAACAATTAAATTCAATTACTCTAATTCCCATTCGGAAAAGTTAAAGCTATCCAAATCAATTATAATGTGAGTTATTTATGGATATTAATACAGATAAATTCAAAAGCGATATTCTGGTTGTTGATGACAATATTGACAATATTCGTTTTTTATCAGATTTCCTAATTCAACAAGGATATCAAGTTCGGAAAGCTATCAATGGAAATGTCGCTTTAATGGCTGCAAAAACATTAATTCCTGATCTAATTCTTCTCGATATTAATATGCCTGGAATTGGAGGTTATCAAGTATGTGAAGAACTCAAAAACGATGAAAAAACCAGTTCGACTCCGATTATTTTTTTAAGTGCTGGAGATGATATTAAGGATAAAGTTAAAGCATTTGAAGCTGGAGGAGTAGACTATATTACTAAACCTTTTCAACTAGAAGAAGTCTTAATTAGAGTTCAAACGCAGTTAAAACTTCAAGCCCTTCAGAAAACTCTCAAAACTCAAAATCAAGCCTTGGAAAAATCCGAGGCTGAAATTAAAGCCCTATTTAAAGCAATGAAAGAATCAATTTTAGTCTTTGATTCTGATGGGCATTATCTGAAAGTTGTTACCCCTAATACCAAATTATTATATCACCCGGAACAAGAAAGAATTGGTAAAACAATCCATGATATTTTACCTCAAAAACAAGCGGATATTTTACTAGGAGGGATTAAAACAGCTTTAGCAACTCAGGAAACAATTGAAGTTGAATATAGTTTAATTATTGAGAACAAAAAAACAGATTTGTCCGTTAATATTTCCCCAATTTCTTCTAATTCAGTCCTGAGTGTGATGCGAGATATTAGCGATCGCAAACGCCGAGAAGAAGCCCTAAAATTAATTGTAGAAGGGACAGCTTCTAAAACAGGTGCTGAATTTTTTCGCTCTTGTGTTAGGGGTTTAGCTGAAATTTTAGGGGTTCGTTATACCATTGTCACCGAATGTATAGATCCTCAAAAAAATAGAGTTCGTACCTTGGCATTTTGGGTTGATCAGGATTTTATTGATAATATCGAGTATGACTTGGAAGGACTACCTTGTGATTTAGTCGTTACCCAGGGAGAATATTATTGTTATACCGATGATGTGATTAGTCACTTTCCTGAAAGTCAAATTTTAGCTGATTTGAAAGCCCATAGTTATGCGGGAATTCCCTTAATAGATTCAATGGGAAACGTGATTGGTAATATTGCAATTTTAGATACAAACCCTATGGTAAATGACGAAACTAGAGAACTGGTTTTAAGGATTTTTGCAGCCAGAGCGGGAGCCGAATTAGAACGTAAAAATACCGATAAAGCCCTCCAGGAAAGTCAGGAACGCTCAGAAAAGTTATTACTTAATATTTTACCTAAATCCATTGCAGAACGCCTCAAACATGATACCAGTGCCATTGCTGAAAAATTCGATGAAGTCACGATTTTATTTGCCGATATTGTTGGTTTTACTCCCCTATCAACTAGAATTCAACCCGATGAATTAGTTAATAGATTAAATCAGGTTTTTTCGGTTTTTGATCAACTCACAGAAAAGCACGGTTTAGAAAAAATTAAAACCATTGGGGATGCCTATATGGTAGTAGGTGGATTACCTATTCCTAAAGAGAATCATGCCGAATCTGTTGCTCAAATAGCCTTAGATATGCAACTAGCGATCGCTAATTTTCAAACCCAATATAACGAACCTTTACAAATAAGAATTGGCATCAATACAGGGTCAGTAATTGCGGGAGTAATTGGGGTGAAAAAATTTATTTATGACTTATGGGGCGATGCGGTTAATGTCGCTTCTCGAATGGAATCCTCCGGTTTACCAGGGAAAATTCAAGTGACAGAAGCCACATATCAACGTTTAAAAAATAGTTATGTCTTTGAAAAACGCGGACAAATTGAGGTCAAAGGTAGGGGAGAAATGACCACCTATTGGTTAATTCAGTAGACAGTTATAACAATCTCTGTATAATTTTGGTAAAATCATCAATTACAAATGCCACACCCAAATCTTTTAAACCTTTTGGGTCATGGGTAGAAGCAACTCCAATGGTTTTAATCCCAGCAGCAATAGCAGAACGAATCCCAGAAGGAGAATCTTCAAAAGCGATCGCTTCTTCTGGTAAAATATTTAACNNCTGTTCTAAACAATATTGATAAGGCGCAGGATCGGGTTTACCAACTCCAATCTCATCGGACAAAACCACACTATCAAAATAATCCGATAACTTCAGAATTTTTAGCATAAAATCCGTATTTTCCCTGGGTGCATTCGTGACTAAACCTGTTTTAAACTGTTGCTGATTTACCCAAGCCAAAAAATCCATTAACCCCCCTAGTGGTTGTAAATCAACAGCCATTTCTCTAAATTTTGATTCCTTCAAATCCACCATTTTTAATATATCTTTATCTGAAAACTCAGGAAATAAATCCCCTACAATTTCAGCATTTGTTCTCCCACTAATCCGAGTTTTATAAAAACTATGATCAATATTAAATTCATAAATCTCCAAAACCCTTGCCCAACTTAGATAATGCAATGGGTCACTATTAGCAAGAGTTCCATCCAAATCAAATAAAATCGCTTTGAGCATAATTATATACGGTATAGAAAGGATTATGGGTAATAGTGTTTGATTTTTAATTACCCCAATATCGTCGCCAATGAAATAGATTTTCCATCCAATCAAATAATACTATATTTTGACGACGACGTTGATTGACCCAAGCGATCGCACTTTGATGATAAACTTCTGAAAATGTTGGTAAAATCGGCGGAAATTCTGCCAATGTTTTTAGGTTTACCCCTTGACAAATTGCCAAAGCTAGGGTGTTAATTAACTCACTCGCTTGGGAACCCACCAGCGTAGCCCCCAACAGTTTACCATTAGACAGACCAACGAGTTTACAAAACCCCGTTGTTTCCCCCGAAATTTGCGCCTGAGCGATCATTTTTAGGGATTGTTGCTCTACAATTACTTGAGTTCCATAACGTCGTTTAGCTTGGGTTTCTGTTAACCCCACCTGGGCAAATTGGGGGTCAGAAAAAATAGCCCAAGGAATTCCTTGATAATTGACCTGAAACTTTGGCCAATATAGGGCATTTTTTAGGGCAATTTGTGCTTCATATTCGCCAATATGTTCAAAGGGATATCCCCCTAAAATTTGTCCACAACCATAAATTCTAGGATTTGTGGTTTGTAATTTTTGATTAAAGCATAAATTATTCCCCTTGAAGCTAACACCGACGAGGTTTAAATTCAAGGATTCCAGAACAGTTTGATAGCCAAAAGCTACTAAAATCTCATCAACTTCTAAAGCAGTATTTCCCGCTTGAATCCATTTTTTCCCGGCAATTTTTTTAACTTGAATAATAGGAGTTTGGGTTAAAACTTTTACTCCTTCCGCTTCTAATTGACCTTGAATTAACTGCGCCGCATCGGGATCTTCCTTGCCTAAAATTTGAGATTCTTGGATAATTATAATTACCTCCAAACCCAAACGGACAAACCATTGAGCTAACTCAATTCCCCTAGGATCACCGCCAATAATTGCTAACCTTTGAGGACTTATTTCTGAGGAAACCTGTAATTTTTCTAAAAATAAATCTAGGGTTTCTGGAGTAATAAATCCTGTGGATAATAACCCTTCAATTTGGGGAATTTTAGCTGTTGATTTTGGAGATAATAAATAATTGCGCGATCGCAATATGCGATTATTTACTTTCAATCCCAGACGAGGATTATTGATAAATTCCCCTTCCCCGATAATCACATCAACTCCCCCATTCCCTAATCGTTGATCAGAATAAATTTCCTCACAGTTATTCCTGACCAAATCCAACCAAAGTTTGATATTTTTTCTGCGAGTATCAGCACTTTCTAATCCTGACATTTCTCGCAGATTAGGAAGGGATGAAACCCTAGAAAATAAACCCTGATATCCCGGTTTAAAACTAGATTTTTGGGGTTCAACTAAAGCGATTCGCCCCTGCATTTGACTCCCTAATAATGCAGCATACCGCCCGGTTAAACTCCCTCCTAAAATCACCAAATCATAATCCAACATATAGCAATCCTACACAAAAACATTGATTCCATTACCCATTACCTATCACGGATTAAAGAGGATTACGCAGATTAACACAGATTAAAATCCGTG
>DMPJ01000549.1 GCA_003456035.1 Planktothrix sp. UBA8402 | reverse complement strand
GTTTTTGTGTGAATAGATTTTTATTATTTTTTTATCAAAGCTATTGGTAGGCAAATACATCAACATTGATAGATTTAACAGGTTGTGATTTTCCATGTAACATTTCTCTGATTTTTTCTGTTGTTTCCCTGCTAAATGTAACTGCACCGCACCTAGAACATACCTGAGCAGGAATTTCTTCTACAAGATAGAATTTACCATTAATTTTGAAAACCTCATTGACTTGTTCTGTATGGGATTCTGTTGCACTGCAAATATGACATTGAAACATTGTTATCTCCTTTGGGAATAGTTAATCCATTGATTAGGATCGGGTTCATAAATAGTAATAATTTTAGTGATTTCTGATTCTTGGCATGAAACTTGGATGTGCAGAACTTTGCCTGAGCGAGTGAATCCTAAGAGTAAGCAGCTTGGTGAATATTTATCCTCTGGGTAATCTTCGATGATTATAACATTTTCACNNACGCCTAAAAGCATGACGGCTAAAGTCAAATTGACCAGCTTGCAGTTGATGGCGAATTTCTTCGATCTCTTTCACATCAATTTTCTATTATTACCTTTTCAATCTATTTTATAATATTGTTTTTTATAGGAAGGGAAGGTTCAACCCCAAATCGCTATATTGACAAAATCAACATTTTATGATACTAGGGGAAATAGCGATCGCAATCGGAAGAGGACTTTTCTGTTATAATTAAAGGTAGTGCTAATTTTTCCCTATTCCCTATTAAATTGGGGTTGAGCAATAAATTTTTGATCTTCATGAATAGAATAATTTGTAGCAAAATTCATCAGTTGATCTACAAAGGTAAATATTGAACTCGATTAGCAAATTCTTCCGGTTCGCCAAGTTTAGCAATTATTTCCAAATCGCGGATACAATCACCAATAGAAACACGAGATTGACGAGCAAAGATAACACCAAAGAAGTTAATTCCCTCAGCTTGACGGTGTTTTGCTTCAATTAAAAAATCTTGGTCTTGCGAAAACATAACTCGTCCAAGTTCCATTGCTCGATCCAGTAAAATAGTATCTGGTGTACCAGCACGTCCATCTTCTTGAACTGTTAAAACATCAATATCTCGAAGACGTAAACTAACCGTAATCGCTGAATGAATATGTTCATCCATATAAATTGCTAGACTCATTTTAATAGCCCTTGAGCGCGTAATCTAGCAGCAAAAGTAGATTCACCAGCTTCAATTTCTGCTTGTTTAATATAGTCTTCTCGTCGCTTTATTTCTGCGTCGAGTTCTGGTTTATGATCCCAATAATAAGCTAAAGCAGAAAGAATTTGGCTCATGGTTAAATAGCGATGATTGAGGTGCAATTCTGCTGGACTCCAACTATAAGCAATTTGAGCTTCAACTAATTCAACGACTTTCATCGTAGTTCCCGCTATGATAGGAACATTATCCTGATTTAGCTCTACATATTTATACTCGGTTTTTGTAAGTGTCATAGTTCCTACTTTGTTGATTGGCTTTTAAAATGTCTATTTTCTAGTATACTTCGCCAAATTCTGTAATGTTATAATGTTTAAGTAAATTATTAAAGTTGCGATCGCACATCAATTCATTTTAAAATTTAGAAACCCCTGTTGCCCTACACCTCATTATATCACTAAATCCTGTAGGTGTTATAATGTTAGTGTATACGCCTCAAGTTCGTTTAGCTTTTGCTTGGACGCAAGCTAATGATGTTCCTTTGATTTTGGGAAGGCAGAATTTCTTTTCGGAATTTGATGTTTGTTTTTATGGTTCTCAGTTAGCTTTTGAAGTTTGTCCGAAGCAAAACCGCTCTAATTAGCCCTCTATGGTGAAATTTAGCTATTTCCTATTTCTGATTAAATTGGGGTTGAGAAACAAATTTTTGGTTTTGATCAATAGAATAACCCGTAGCAGAATTCATCAGTTGATTTACCCTTTCATTCGCATCAAAACCGGGCTGTTTTAGGGTTGAAGATTGATTAATAGTTGAGAGTGTAACCTGAGTTTTTTTAACGGCTTCGGCGAGAGGTTCTAACTTTTCCGACATTAATTTTTGTCTTTCTAAACGTTGAGTTGAGTTAAATAATCTCCCCAAACCATTAATTAAGTTTTTCAGGTTATTTTGCAATTGTTGATCCCCGGTTACTTGGTTAACATCCGCACTAATTTTTTCCAGGGTTTGTAGGGTATTACGGCTGGAATTTAAAGTTTCTTGAATTAGGATTAAATTTTCAGGGTCACTCACTCCCTTTGATAAATCTCTGAGGTTAGCTGATGTGGCTTCTGCATTCGCTGAGGCGGCTTCCAAATTTTTAATAATATTAGCCTGTTCTAATTGAGTCATTATAGGAGTCAGACTTCCGACTAAAACACTCAATTCTTTGGTGGTTTGATTAATATTTTCTAAAGTAGAAACTAAACTAGAGCGATTATTGGCTAATAATCCATTAAATTGATTACTAAGAGCGCTAACTTGATTCGCCGCCTGACTGATAGAATTGGCAGAATTAACAGTAGCTTTAGTGACTTCTTTTGTGTCTTTTTGAACACCAGTTGAAAGATTGGTTATTTCTGAAGTCAAAGCATTAACTCCTTGACTCACCGATTGATTTAACCCCCCAATTCCAGTCCCTACAGACGCATTGAGTTGTTCAATTTCTGACTGGGTAACAGACAAAAACTCTGATATTTTCCCACTTAAATTTATCGCTTCTTGCGCGGCACTAGAACTGGTTTTGGCGGCGGCATTTAGGTTATTAAATAACTCTGGATTTCCATAGATTTCTGCAAATTGATATAAACTACCAATTAGTTTCATAATATCAATCCCTATCTCTCCAGGAATGCGAGTATTATTACAAAGAATAGTTTCAGGACAATCTGAACTAAGCGGATCTGCATCAGCAAAGTTTTGAGAAAATTTTCCCTTAGGAATAATATCAATATATCCTTCATTTAATAAACCAATCTGGTTAGATTGAATCATCACATTGCGAGGAATAATAAAACTGCTGGGTGTAATTTCTAAAATTGCATCAACAGCATTTAAGGAAGCTTTAAGTTGAACCAATCGACCCACTTTAACCCCTCGATATCTGACAACTGTTCCGATTTGTAATGCAGACGCATCAGAAAATTCTGCAATAATAGTATAACTGCGACTTCCCAAACTAATATTTTTTAGCCATAAAATTACGGCTCCGAGCAAACCAAATCCTAACAGAATTAATAAACCAACAGAACCTTCTCGAATTGCTCGCGATCGCATATTTTTTCATCTCAAACTAGGGTGAAGTTTAAACATAATTAATCTGAAATTTCCCTCTAACTTAACTGGACAACAACTTGATTATCTAAAAGCAGTTTATCGGTTAATAGGTCTTCAACCGTAATTCGTAAAAATCGTTTTTCATCAACTTGAAATAAAACTTTAATTCGATCATTTCCCTGGTTTCCTGGAGGGGTTAATTTAGCAATTGTTCGACCTCCTAGGGTATCATTTAATGGTTGTACAATTTGGCTTTGATCTAAACGACGAGTGACTAGGCGATCACCATCAAAATAAACCTCTATTCCTCCCGCAGCATCTCCTAATTCTCCTAAAATTAATTCAATACTGGGTTGATTTTCTAAAGATGCACCCAATAATAATTCTACCGGATTTGTCATCGGATAGGGTTGACCTGATTTGATAATTGGATGCCAACTATGGCAATTATCCCGACGATTCCAATAGCGAATCCCATAACTATGATATAAAAAATCTTCTATTTTTGTCCCTTGATTCAGTTGTAAAGCTCCATGAGAAATCGCCTCAAAAGGTTTTTCACAGCGAATTTTATCGCTATCAAAATATTGCTGAATCCAAGTTTGTACCGATGGAATTTGTGCGCTTCCCCCCACTAATAAAACAGCATTAATATCAGAAACTTCGATTCCTTGACGGCGAGCTTGTTGGAAGACTTTACCAATAGAATCATCTAAGGTTTCAAAAAAACTAGCATTAGTAAGAATAGTTTCAAACTGATTCCGGGTTAAGGTCAATTCATAACTATCTAAGGTTTGATCATCGAAATAAACTTCCGTCGCTTGGGTTTGTAAAGATAATTGAATTTTTAAGCGTTCAGCTAAACGATTGGTTAGGCTAGTTTTTGGTAAACCTTGGGTTTTAGTAAAATAATCTAATAACCAATTATCAATATCTGAACCACCTAAATTTTGCCCAGCTTTGGCTAAAACTCTGGCGGTTTGTACCCTTTGTGCTGATGATTCTGCAAAGGATTTTTGCCCCCATTTTAAAATAAAACCTAACGGTTTTTTATTGCTATTTGTTTCTAAACGAACTAGGGAGAGATCTAACGTGCCTCCACCTAAATCAATTACCAGTAAAAGTTCTTGATCTGCTAATCCATAACCTAAAGCCGCCGCCGTGGGTTCATCTAACAGTTTTACCTGTGCTACATCAAGAGATTCAGATACTTTTCCTAGCCAATAACGATAGGATTCAAAGCTATCAACGGGAACGGTAAATACCAAAGAATCAACCTCCATCGGGATTTGACGAATAGCGTTAACAATTCCCGTTAAAAACAATTCTCCCACTCGTTCAAAGCTAATAATTTGACCATCAATTTCGNNCACCAATTCCTCGTTTAAAGTTTCTAAAAAAACGAGAATCGTTGCTAATATCATATCCCCCATCCCGCACTTCCTGACCTAATAAAATTTCTGGTTTACTAGCATCTTTTAGATAAACTAAACTGGGAATTAGAGGCGGATTTTGGCTGGAAATTATGGATAAATTAGGTATTTTTAAAGTTTCGGGTTTTTGTGTAGCCAAATTCCAACGAGAAATGACAGTATTACTGGTTCCAAAATCAATTGCAATGGTCATTTTTCAGTTATCAGTTATCCGTAGGGTGCGTAAGCAATCAGCACACGCACCATTAACATTATTCAACTGTCAACCAACATCCTATTTCCCAAACCCTTTACCTCGGTTTGTAGAGGGGGGACATAAACAATTATTGAGTTGAGAGCGGAGGGTTTCATGATCTAATTCTTGACCAATCAAAACTAATTTGTTTTTGGGTTCAGTTTTCCAATCATCATCATCAATAGAAAACCGTTTTCCACTGAGATGAAAAATATGACGTTTGGGACTTTCATCAAACCATAAAATCCCTTTGGCTCGAAATACACTAGCAGGTAATTGATTATCCAAAAAGTATTGGAATTTTCTTAAAGAAAGTGGGTTATCACTTTGGAATGAAAGGGAGGTAAAACCATCATTTTCTAAGTGATTGGAATGATCATGATGGTGGTGATCATGCTCATGATCGTGGTCGCAATCTTCATTACAAACATGATCATCATGGTCATGTTCGTGATCATGTTTGTGCTCATGTTCATGGGATTGATCATCAAAATATTGATCGGATTGAAATAATCCCACACTGAGAATTAATGGGAGGGAAACTTGAGAATTACGACTGCGTAAAATTCGGGCATCTTTTTTCATATCCCGAATTCTGACTTCTAATAAATCCACCTCAGCTTCATCAACCAGATCGGTTTTATTTAAAACAATAATATCCCCGTAGACAATCTGACTATTAGCGGCTTGACTATTGAATAAATCCAAACTAAAATTAGCACAATCAACTAATGTTACAATGGAATCTAAACGAGTCATATCGCGTAATTCTGTACTTAAAAAAGTCAGAGCAACGGGAAGCGGATCGGCGAGTCCAGTAGTTTCTACTACCATATAATCAACTTTTTCAGGACGTTCTAAAACCTTGTAAACTGCATCAACTAAATCATCATTAATGGTGCAACAAACGCAACCATTACTTAACTCAACCATCGTATTATTTTCATCGGTACTGACAATCAATTCATTATCAATTCCAATTTCACCAAATTCATTCACCAGGACGGCGGTTTTGATTCCCTGCTGATTGGATAAAATATGGTTCAGCAGGGTGGTTTTCCCACTTCCTAGGAATCCTGTAATAATGGTAACAGGCATTCCCCGCTTGGGGTCATCCATGATTAATTCTCTCTCAGGTGTCGCAGCCGATTGCATAGGGTAACATCCAAAAACGTCAAAAATTCAAACTGGTAATTTTCAGTGTATCGTATTCTTTCCCAGATGACAATTTCAGAATTAAAGGTTGTGGAACAAAACCCTTAATAACTGCTCAACAATAATTTTCCAGGTAAATCTTTTGGCGACAAAATCAGGGCCGATTTTTTGCAATGATTGATAAAGGGTTCCTTTTTGAATTACCATTTCCATTAACTCTAATAAATGTTCCTGATCTGGTTCTAAAAAGAATCGAGTTTCACCTGTTTTTAAAATGATTTGCTCGAAGCTACTTCTAATTTTATACACTAATGTTTCATCTGTAAAGTCATCCGGNNCGTCGCCGTCGGTACAAATTACTGGAACGCCAGATGCGATCGCTTCTAAAACCGGAAGATTAAACCCTTCGGCGGCATAAGGAGACACATAAGCATCGGCGGCTTGATACAATTGTGCCATTTCTAGGGAAGATAAATTCTTACCAATATAGATCATTCGAGAGGAAATTCGTTGTATTTCTGTCTCGTTTAATGTGTCTTTTGTAGCCTGTTTGAGATAGTCTTTAGAAGGAAAAATAGCATCTCTACCTTTTAAAACTAATCGAGCTTGGGGATATTTTTCTGTAATTTGAGCAAAAGCTTTTAAAATCCGATCAATTCCCTGACGTTCATTCCACATTACCCCAATATTAAGGAAGATAAAACAATCATTCCATCCAAATTTTTTTCTTAATTCCTGTCGTTTTTCTTCGGGTAAAGGATGATAAATATTAGGGTCAATACCTAAAGGAATCACCACCACTCGTTCAGGAACAGCGCCACTGCGAATAAATCCTTCCCTCGACCAATGGGAGGAGGTAATAATTAAGGTATCAGAATTGCGATGAGCTTCTCTAAAACATTCAATTTTCATGCCATTTAAAATAGAACGTGGCACAATTCCCCATTCTGTACAGCCAAAAATTGCGGTTTTTTTACTAGAGGAAGCTGTTAAATTAAACGGACAATAAACCCGTAGGGTAACATCCGCTTGTTGCTCGGTTTGAGGAACTGGAATTCGATCTAATATATCTTCTGCTTCGACACTTAATAAATGTTTGCTAGATTTCCAGTCGGAGGTGACATAAGGAATATCTTGATGAAAAACTTTTAAAGCTGGATATTTGACCATTTCTAACAGTTGATAACTGTTAATAAAGGAATAGGAATGGGGAATGTCTCGCCATCCTTCGACAATAATACTATGGGGAGATGATAAAGAAACAGAATCTTTAATCAGGGGATTTGCCCAGGATATTGGTGTTTGATCTTGGCAAACTTCTAAAAGTTGATCAACGGTATGTTTCCAGGTATAATGTTGATTAATCCATGCGGGCGCAATTTTTCTAGCCTGTTCTCTCCAGACAGAATTATCAATTACTTCCTGCATTAATTCTGCCAAATGTTTCCAATCTGGATGCAGAAAGAATTGACTTTGATTTTGAATAATTCGAGTTTGAAATCGAGTATCTATTTTTAAGGTAAATTCTTGATTTGTGATTTCGACCGTCGCTCCTCCAGAAGCATAAATAATCGGTAGTCCTGATGCTGCTGCTTCTAATACTGATAAATTAAAGGCAGTGGCAACATCCACCGCTAAATAAGCATCGGAAATTTGGTATAATTGGGCTAGGGATGCACAGGATAAAGTTTGATTAAAATAGGCAACTCGCTGTTTAACCTTAGTAACTTGTTCCTCGGTTAATACTTGTTGACTAGCACTGGTTAACCACTGGTTAGAGTTATGGAAAAAATCCGATCCTTTTAAAACTAATCGCGCCTGGGGATATCGTTCTATAATATTACAAAAAGCTTTTAAAATGGGTTTAATTCCATCTTGATCCTGTAAACTTCCAACATGAAAAAAGATAAAATAATCTTCCCATCCCCATTGTTTTCTTAATCGAATTCTTTCTGTTTCAGTTAGGGGATAATAAATTGTGGGATCAACACCCCAAGGAATAACCTTTATCTGTTGAGGATTTAGACCACTGCGAATCAGTCCTTCCCGTGACCATTGGGAGGGAGTAATTATAGTAACATCGGGATTAATTATTTTATTTTTTAAGTGAAATAGGGGTTTAAGTTGGGGGGAAGAATCAATTAAATTTCCCCAAGGTGCAGTTGCATAGACAAGGGTTTTTTGACTGTGAGATGATTTAAAATTGAACGGTTGATAGAGGCGAATAGTAACATCAGCATGGGGATTAATTGCTTGAGGAATTTGTTGTAGACGGGTTTCTAATTCTTGAGGTAATAATCCGTTTAAATGTTTCCATTGGGGTTTGAAACCAATATCTTGATGGGTTATTTCTAATGGCGATCGCTCCAGCATTTCCAAGAGTTGGAATTGATTTGTGATACTATAAGCATGGGGAATAAAACGCCAACCTTCAACATGAATTTTCATAGATATTTTTTCCTTAAATACTAATTAGGGAATTACGAATTACGAATTACGAATAACGAATTACGAATTACGAATNNACGAATTACGAATTACGAATGGGCAATGGGGATTTATTTTTTGAGTGTTTTAATAATAGCAATAATCATTTTAGTTAGTTTCTGATTTTAGCTCGTTTATTAAAGATTCTATATATTTCCCATAGCGAGATTGCCCATTCCCTATTACCCATCTTTTCAATGAATAATTTCTCTTGACGAATGTTCCTTTAATGATTAGAATAAATCAAGCAGGTGAATAGAATTAAAACATAGTTTTCGATCATGATCAACCCCTGAGACTAACTCACAACAAATCTATGAAATCTGAACGACGTATTTCATTTTCCCTCTCTAGTCTGCTTCTGATTTTAGCATCTGTCTTCCTACTGATTCTGCTCTGGCAAATTCAAGGTTTAATCATTCTATTAATGATTTCTGTGGTTTTAGCTGCTTCTATTGTTCCTATTGTCAATTGGGCAGAAACCAAACAGGTTCCTCGATGGTTAGCTGTGGTTTTAGTTTATCTAACATTAATTGCTGGATTAACAGGATTTGGATTAGTAATTGGGCCTGCGGTTGTTGATCAAATCACCTTATTAGTTCGTCAGTCTCCTGTTTTTGCAGAAAAAATTATTGGAATTACAACTAATTTAGCAGGTCGCTTAGGAGCAGATACCTCCAATTTTATTGAACAAT
>DMPJ01000129.1:9044-12844 GCA_003456035.1 Planktothrix sp. UBA8402 | reverse complement strand
CTCCCCCTGCTCCCCCGGCTCCCTACTATATGAAATGGGTATATGATAATTTAGATTTACAAACAGATTTAGGATTTATTCTACAGTGGATGTTTGTAACCTTGGTGGGATTTTTAGTTAGTTTAATTTGGATAGAAATNNAAAAACCGGATTTAGGAGCCTTAGAAGGAGCCATTGGCGGATTAATTATTAGTCTAGCTCAATGGTTTGTTTTAAAACAGTATATTTCCCAAAGTTGGCGATGGATTTTTGTTCATGTTTTCATATTCAGTATCATCGCCTTAACTCCCGTCGGACTCTTGGGTTGGGTGGCTCCACGCACCTTAAATCTTACCCCCAGAATTGTCTACGGGTTGATAGAAGGAGTGAAATTAGGACTGTGTTTAAGTCTAGGACAATGGTGGGTCTTACGCACGGAAGTTTTCCAAGCCTGGCGATGGATAATAGCCAGTGTCATCTCTTGGGGGGTCGCATTACCCATCGGTTGGATGTTTGGGGGAATTCTGCGTCNNGTCAGGGGACAAGTTTCTTTCTTGGAGACGTTTTAGGTTTACTCCTGGTTTGGACAATTGTTGCTGGGATGACCGGGACAGCAATGACTAGGTTATTGTGGTATCCGGTTAGACAGGGTGATTGGTAGGAAGTTCAAGTTGTTGACGGATATCTACCTCCGTTTTCTCCTCATTTTGATGAGAAAACAAAAGTTCAGGAGTAGAGATAACTTCCCTTTGACGCAGGTCTATTCCTGTGGTTAAAATCAATTCTGTCGGATCGGGTTGAATATTTAATAGAATTTTAGGCCCAGATATTGCTAAGTGAATCACCTGTCCATCCACTAAAGGAACTTGTTGAACCGCTTGTCCATTGAGATAGGTTCCATTTGTTCCTAAATTCACAACAACCCAGTCCTTCCCTATATGACAAATCTCGACATGATAACGAGAAACGACCGCACTATAGAGGACAACATCATTCTTGAGTGATCGCCCAATCCGAATCACATTGTCCTCGTTAAAAACCCAACTACGGACAGGAATCGATTGGAGTGGATGCAATAAAGTTAGTGTAATCACATTGGCACAATCTAACAATCAATGGCTATATCTTAAACCTAAGTTAAATCGAAAATTGGGGATTTTCGATATATAGCAGGGAGTAGGAAATAGGGAATAGGAAATAGGAGGGAAAATTTCCTTTGTGTTAGAGTTTTACGAGGGTTGGATTTCCTAATTCCCTTGCATCAGCTTTAGATAACAGGTAGATTAGCTTTTTTTCTCAACTTCTAATCCCTAGAAAGTTGAAAAATAAACGAAACCAAATCCCCTTTTCCTAAAGAAATGCGATCGCCGGGTTTTAACCGATGACGATTACCTTTGAGTAGAGCAGTATTATTAATATAAGTTCCATTAGAACTGCCCACATCCTCAATATAATAGGCATCTCCTTCCGTGCGAATATCCGCATGGGTGCGAGACACAATGTCCGAATTAGGAAATCCCGAAACATCCACATCCGGGGGGACTAAATCATTCGGTTTTCCTAAATGAATCACCGAGACATTCTGAGGTAATTCTATATCCGTACTGGTTTGAATATGAATTAACTTAGCCGTCTCTCGCTGTAACTGGGTGGCAGAACTTTGGGAAGCCAGATTCATCGGGATCGGAGGCGGTTCCGGGATCGCCACGGTCACCACCGGGGGAGTAGTTTCCGTCGCCACAGGTGCAACCACTGGAACCGGAGATTTTTCTAAATTCAACCCGGAACTGGCCACAGGTAGAGGCTCCGGTTCGGGTAAAGGTTGATTTGGAGGCGGCGAAACCACCGTCGGAATCGTCGCTTCGATTTCGCCCCCATTAGTTCCTGTCGAGGGTTGCAAATTCGAGCCACATTGACCACAGAAGGTGGCATCAGTTTGTACCGTTGCACCACAATGGGGACACGCTGTTGTCGAGGGCAATGGGGTATAACAGGCTTCACATTGGGTCGCGCCTTCTGGATTTGGATGGCTACAATTGGGACAAACAATCATATTATTTCGATGAGAAGACTTAGGTTAAGATCAATGTTTCAGATACTTAATTTTGGCAAATTTTAAGTTAAATTGGCTCCGGCGTCGGCATCTAATAACCACCATAGTTCCCCAACGGGTTGAATTAGACGACTAGGATAGGTCATAGCATCACCTTCGGGTGCGAACACCCGGGCTAACGGTTCTTGCTTATTCGACCCCGTGACCATAAATATGACACAACGGGCATGATTAATCAGAGGAACTGTAAAGGTAATTCGGGGTTGACCGTCCTTATTGCCAAGGCTAATTAAGCGATCATCAACGGTTAATGCTTGGGTATGGGGAAATAAAGATGCCGTGTGAGCATCATCTCCCATCCCTAATAAAACCACATCAAAGGCAGGGAACTCTCCGGCATTGAGCGCGAAAAATTGTTCTAACTCCTTATTGTATTGTTCTGCATCGGCAATCGGATCATTAGCTAAAGTTGGGATCGGATGAATATTAGTAGCGGGGAAATTCACCCGATCTAGCCAAGCCTGCGCTGCCATCTTTTGGTTACTGTCGGGATGATCGGGGTTAACATAGCGTTCATCCCCCCAAAATACATGAATTTTATCCCAGGGTAAAGGTTGTTGGGCTAGGGCTTCATATAGGGGTTTCGGGGTACTCCCTCCGGCTAAAGCGATCGTAAATTGATTCCGAGCTTGAATTGCTTCTGTGATTTTAGCCAGCAGGATGTCTAAAGCTCGATCAATTAGTTCCTCTCGATTTGCTAAAATTTCGATATTTTTTTCCATTGGCATCGCCTCAGAAATTAATTTAGGCGTTGAAATAACAGGCTACAATAATAATAGGGGGTTTTGTCCGTTAGGGGTTGGGGTACAAAACCCAGCACTTATTTTTTTTATTACTGCCTGAGACCCGCCATCGCCTGTATCTATTCATGTTCCTTTCAAGCCAGCAATAGGCTGTTTGTCAGTTATGTCAATTCACACTAAATTCGGTGAATCTATTCGTGCTGTAGGGGAAGAATTGCGGTTTCTCCTCCAACCTCGGATTTGGGGTTCCATCAGTGTTCTGACGGTGGTAGGAATTTTCTTTTGGCAGTTCTCTGAAAACCCCGAATGGTTTAGTTTAGACGCAGAATCAACCCTCAATCCTAGTAATTCAGACAGTCAACTCACCCCGGAACAACAATCAATTGCTGCGGATATTGATTNNTTGATAACTCTAAAGTCTTACTGGAGGCTTTAGGCAGTGATAATTCATTTATTGCACCTTTAAATACTAGCATTACCGTTGAAACTGATTTACTTAAACAAGCTCAAAATGCAGCTAAAAAGTCCGAACCGAGTCCTCGGTCTAATCCTCTATTAGATAGTTTACTCGCCCCATCACCCCCAAAAACTCAACCCTCTTTACAGGAGAATTCCCCAACAACTTCTAATATTCTGAATCCGGTTTCTGGGAATCCGGCCACCTCGACTAATTCTAGTTCTAACTTAGGNNGTTTAGGCTCCCCGGCAACAGAAACAGCAAATCCCGAAACGGTGTTAACTCCCCTACAACAAGCCATGCAGAACTATCTGCAAACCCCAAAAACAGAAAACACAGATCAGGTTCCAGCCTCTGACAAAACTGATACCTCGACAAACTCATTAATTACTGGTACAAATCCAACAAATCTCTCTCCAAATAATCTTACAAATCCTGATTCGGCCTTAAATCCCCGCCCAGGAACAACAGTTGGTGTCACACCCTTTACCGGAACCCCAACTATTAC
>DMPJ01000129.1:0-8968 GCA_003456035.1 Planktothrix sp. UBA8402 | reverse complement strand
ACAGTGCCAACAGTTACACCTGGAACTGTCCCTAATTCGGGGTATTCCAACTTCAATTCCTTACCTTTAAATAATACTATCCCCTCCTATTCAGTCACACCTAACACGGGTATTAACAGCACCGTTCAACCCGTTCAACCTAATAACTACATGACCCCCAGTAATATGAATCCCAACATACAACAGGGTCAAATCGGTCAACCCCAACCNNCAGTTCGTTTTATGGCTATGAATCCGGCTTTACGGGCGGGGTAAATGTGGGCACAGCGATAATTAAGAATTAGGAATTACGAATTACGAATTACGAATTACGAAAATAGCCTTGATTCAATTGAATCTATTATGATCAATAGGGCTCTCCCGTACTAATGATCAATTTTATCCATCAAAACCTGTGAGACAATTAGCTAATATCCCTCAATTTCATTATGCACGTCATCACTCGTAAACGTCTCAATGAATTCGCTGCTAAGTACCCAGACACAAAAAACGCATTAGCTCGTTGGTATCGCATTGTAAAAACAGCTAAGTTTAATTCTTTCGCTGAACTTAGGAGGGAATTTCCCAGTGCTGACCAAGTTAGAAACCTGACTGTATTCAATATTTGCGGTAACAAAGTTCGGTTAATTGCCGCAATTCATTATAATCGACAAAAGATTTATATTCGAGCCGTGCTTACCCATACAGAGTACGATCAAGGAAAATGGAGGGAGTCAAGATGTTGAGCATTACGGAGACTGAAAAATTATGGCAACCCCTCGCCAATATATTAGTTATGCCAAGGGATGAAACCAGTTATCAAAAACTTGTGCAGTTGCTTGATCAACTTATTGATGAAGTTGGCGAAAACGAACAACATCCTCTAGTCTCACTCATGGATATTATTGGTGTCTTAATCGAGCATTATGAGAATGAGCATATTCCTGAACTTCAAGACTGACGATTTACGGATAATCAGTTAATTTTAATTAACCTCCAATCTTTACCATCGCACCCAGGGAAACTTTGGCTAAAGTCTTGTTGTCAATATTGATAATTTTATAGAATAAAACTTGACACTACACAAAATATGGTGTAATGTGGGTTATAGTAAGTTTTAAAAATCAAAAAAATTATCATATAACTGACGATAAAGTTCACCTACAAAAAATTTTACAACAGGATGAAAAATGGGTATTGAAAGACTCAAAATAGAAATAGAAGAACAGAGAAACTTATTGAATACTGATAGACTCGATGTGTCTTTTGGTGAATTAATGAGTATGTATGAACGCAAGGAAATTGTGATTAAACCTGCGTTTCAAAGATATTTTCGTTGGGATCAAGAACAGAAAACTCGATTCATTGAGTCTATACTTTTAGGCATTCCCATTCCTCCTATATTTGTAGCTGAGGATGGGGATGGGGTATGGGAGTTAGTTGATGGACTTCAAAGAGTCTCTACTGTACTTTCTTTCTTTGGGATTTTGAGAATCGAAGATAACGGGATTCAAAGTGAAAAAAACAATTGGGTTTTATCCGAAGGTGAAAGAGTTCATTCATTAGAAGGATTCACTTATGAAACCATACCTAATCAGTTTCGACTTAACATAAAAAGAGCTACTTGTCGAGTTGAAATTCTGAGATGGAATAGTAACTATGATATGAGATTTGAACTGTTCAATAGGTTGAATACAGGTGGTTCTCCTTTGACTCCGCAGGAGATTCGGAATTGCATTTACAGAGATATATCAAGCAAGTTCAATGATTTTCTCAAAGAGATTGCCGATAATCAGGATTTCCGCACATTGATCGATTTGAGTTATGAGCAATATGAGCAGTTATATGATGAAGAATTAGCGTTGAGATTTATTTCTCTTTACCGAAACCTCAATAATGTCAAAACCAGTATTTCACAACATATGACTGCTTTTATGAAATCTGCGTTAGACAATGAAAATTTTGATTATGACGAGTATAAACATATTTTTTCGCAAGTGTTTGCTTTGCTTCAGCCTTTAGGAAGAGAAATTTTTCGTCAGCCAGATGGAAAATTTGCAACAGCCCTTTATGATGTTATTACTATTGGTGTGGGAGAGAATTATGATCATTACAAATCTCAACCACCGGAAATTATTTTGAATAAAATTGACAATGAAGTTCGTACTGATGAAGTTTTAATAAAATTCTCAAGAAAAGGGGGGAATAATCAGAAAACTAGAATTATTAATCGGTTACGAGAAGCTCAACGAATATTTAGCAATATCTGAAAATAATGGCAACTGATCCTACTTTTTTAGAACAAGAAATCCTGTCAGACATAGAAGAAAGAAGGGAATTAATGTCTCGGATCAAATTACTATGTCCACGATACGGTTTTTCCTTAGAAGATGAAGCACTTTTTCTTAACTATTCAATACCGATAGTTTATTCTATTTGGGAAGGGTTTATTCAAACTTCTTTTCAAATATATATTAGAGAGTTAAATAAATTAAATCTTAACATTAATAATATTTGTCATCCNNTCATCCCATTCTTATCTATCATATTGAATCGGAATTTCCGCCATTTAAACAATATCCAGAAAAGGATAAGTTAAAAAAAAGGTAAATTTTTTTGAGAAATTAGGACAGTTTTATCAATGTAATACCTTGGAAATTAATCCAAAGGTGAATACAGAAAGTAATGTTGGTTTTAATGTATTAAATAGAATATTGACGGACTTTAACCTTGAAACCATACCCGAATATCCTGAACCCAAATACTCGTTACCGAATGAACTTGATAAATTCCTTCTGAAAATCAGAAATAATGTTGCACATGGAGAAAACTCCATAGTTGTAAACCGAGAAGATTTAGAAAGAGCAATTAAACTGGTTCATAAACTGATGGATTTAGTGTTTGAGAGAATTAAAACTGGATTTACAAACAACTCCTATTTTCGACAGTAAAAATATTGTTGTTATAATGATTTTAGCCCATCAACCTCTTAAAAATTTTGCCTGAATTCTACCATCCTATCTCCTCCAATTTCTACTTAGAAGAACGAACTAATAAAAAACTCGCAATTCCAATTCCTAAAAATGTCGGCAACCAAGCGGCGAAGAAGGGAGTCAGAATTTCTTTTTGACCTAATGCTCCGGTAATAAAAGACAGTAAATAATATCCGAAAATCACGATTACACTAATACCGAAACTGGTAGCTTTACTGGTGCTTTGCGGTCTACTACCTAATGCTACACCCAATAAAGCAAAGACAACACAGGAGAAAGGGAGAGCATATTTTTGTTGAATTCTAACTTTAGTTTTAACAATTTTTTGTTGATCTCCACTCAATTTCATTAACTTTAAATAATCTTGAGCTTGAACAATATTCATCTCATTAAAATCTCGTTTCCGCGAAGCTAAATCTAGGGGGGTTCTGGATAGATGAATTTGTTTATGATCAAAACGAACAATATTGCGATAAGATCCATCGGGATTAACAATATAAATTGTGCCATTGAAAAAATCCCAGGTATTTGCAGAAAAATTCCAATTGGCAGATTTTGAAGAAATAATTTGAGTTAATTCCGGTTGAGAAAGATCTAAGATTGTCACTTCTAACATTTGACCTTTGTTAAATCTTTGGGCATAAAACAACCGAATTAAGCGACTAAATTTTTTATCAGTTCCTTCTATTTCAATTTTCTCATATTCGGGATAAAAAATATTATCTTCTTGAACAGGAAGGTTGCCTTCATTTAACGCTTGTTCATAGGTAACAGAAGCTTTATAATTAGCCGCCGGAACAATCACCTCATTAAACCCAAAGGTTAAACCAGTGATAATTAAACTAAAAATTAATGTGGGTACTAATAGCCGATATATACTAATTCCACAACTTTTGAGGGCAATTAATTCACTATCACTAGATAAACGACCATAGACCATTAAGGTACTTAAAATCATCGCCATTGGAAAGGCTAAAACGATGAATTCAGGCATTTTTAATAGAAAAACTTCAACGGCGATCGCCACTGATAATCCCGACTCAGCCACCTGTCTAACTAAGTCAAAAACCGTTCCCACTGTTAAAGCAACCGAACTAAATAATCCTACCCCAAACACAAAGGGCGGAATTAATTCTTGGATTAAATAGCGATCCAAAACTGAGATATAAGGCAGGAAAAATTTCCCCTGACTGAAAGACTTAGAAAGAGTAATTTTCATAGTTGAAAACTGTCACCTAAATAATACTGCCGCACTAGGGGATTATTATAGAGTTCTTCAGGAGTTCCTGATGCAAAAATTTGTCCATCGCGCATAATATAAGCTCGGTCTGTAATTGCTAAAGTTTCCCTAACATTATGATCAGTAATCAAAATTCCCAGATTGCGGGTGCGTAACTGAGCCACGATTTCTTGAATTTCGGAAACTGCAATCGGGTCAACTCCAGCAAAGGGTTCATCTAAGAGCAAAAACTGAGGTAATTCTAACCCCGCCGCCAAAGCCCGGGCTAGTTCCGTCCGTCGTCGTTCTCCCCCAGAAACCTGATAACCTAAAGTCGAGGCTACTTTTTCTAAGCGAAATTCCCTTAGTAAAGTCTGGAGACGTTTTTGCCACAAATGACGAGGAACATGGGTTTGTTGCAACACCAATAAAATATTATCCTTGACACTCAGATGTCGAAAAATACTCGCCTGTTGGGTTAGATAACCAATTCCTAAGCGGGCGCGTTGATGAATGGGTAAATGGGTAATATCAATTTCATTCAAATAAACATTCCCTTGGGTCGGTTTTTCCAAACCCGTAGCAATATAAAAAGTTGTGGTTTTACCAGCACCATTTGGCCCCAATAATCCCACAATTTCCCCCTGGGAAACTGATAGATTGACTCGACTAACAACTATGCGTTTACGGTAGGATTTGTGAATATTCTCCAGCACTATTTTCATAACTATATTTGTTAGAAATAATTTAAGGATTACGCGGTGCTGAAGGCGCGCTTAATGGGGTTTTAAAAGCAGGTTTAGGATTAAAAGGTTCAACGGTGGCATTTTTCGGGCTGGCACTTTCATCGGGAACTAAATACATAGATTCTACCTGTCCACCCCCTTGCGGTAGGGCAATAAACCGTCCTTCATCAATTAAATAGGTGACGGTTTCCCCGCGAATGGTATTCCCTTCTTGTAAAACAAATACATTTCCACTCAGAATAATTCGACGTTCTCGACTGAAATATTGGGCTTGGGCGGCGGTAGCCTGAATACTGCGGGCGGGATAGTTAATTTGAACGTTACCCCTAGCGGTGACAATTCCCGTTTGAGCATCGGCTTCTTGAATATCAGAGCGCACGGTCATCGCCCTCCCGACGGCGTTTTTGGCTGGGGGAGCTTGGGCATAACTAGCCGCAGAACTGACTACACTATCTGTAAGGAAACTACTGACTAAGGCAATGGGTAACAGGAGTGTCAACCCCAAGGGAAGGGTGATTAAATTTAACAGTTTGGCAATCAGCATTATGACGTTGGAAACTCTAAAATAGCAACTGGTTGGTGCAATTAAGTAGTAGACGCTGAAATTGACCCCCCATAAGTCTGTGTGCCCATTGTACTCTATCCCTAACCCTCAAGGCGGGCATCGGTTGTTACTAATTGATTTGTGTGTGAAAAAGATCCGTAGGGGTTTGCAGACCAAACCCACTATAGCAATCCTATTTGAGTTGTATTCAAAATTGTTGATCAAAAGGGAACACCGGAACAGGGAACACCGGATCTGGGGTAATACTTCTGGCTGTTTCATGTCAGTATTAAAATGTTACAACCTCCGTCTCGCGCGTCGCGGATTGCTATATCTGTTGATCAATAATTGTTTGGAACTACCATCTGGAGAAATCGCATCAAGCATGAGTGATCCTAAAGCCAAAATCCGCATCGAACATCTGATCAAGATTTATGGAGATAATTGTCATACTGCACTGAACCTGTTTCGCAAAGGTGCCAATCGAGATGCTATCTTGCAAGCTACAGGTCAGGTTCTCGGCATTGCCGATGTGTCTTTTACCATCAACCAGGGTGAAATTTTTGTGGTCATGGGATTGTCCGGTTCGGGTAAATCGACTCTACTTCGTTGTATTAATCGTTTGGTTACTCCCACCAGTGGACACATTTATATTGATGATGAAGATATTGCCCATGTCGATGAAAAACGAATTCGTCAAATTCGCTTGACAAAAGTGTCAATGGTGTTTCAGCATTTTGGCTTATTTCCCCATAGAACCGTTGGCGATAATGTAGAATACGGGCTGAAATTACGAGGAATGAGTAAAGCCAAACGTCGGATAAAAGCTTTGGAAACCTTGGAAGTCGTTGGGTTAGCTCAATGGGCAGATTACCTACCTTCTGCTCTCAGTGGTGGGATGCAGCAACGGGTGGGACTAGCTCGTGCTTTGGCAACGGATGCTGAGATTTTGCTTATGGATGAACCTTTTAGTGCCCTCGACCCCTTAACTCGCAGGGAGATGCAGGATGAATTATTAAGACTCCAAAAAGAGTTAAACAAAAGGATTGTTTTTGTTAGTCACGACACTCCCGAAGCCTTAAAATTAGGCGATCGGATTGCGGTGATGAAAGATGGGGTGATTGTTCAACTCGGGACTCCCGAAGAACTGTTAAATCAACCAACAAATGACTATATCCGTAGCTTTATTCAAGATATCAATCGCGGGCAAATTCTGAAAGCGGGAATGATTTCTCGTCCAACTATTTGCTTAATTCTTGGTGAAGATTTAGATCAAATAGCACTCAAACAGATACAAAGCCAAAACATCCCGCGAATATATGTACTCAATTCTCACGGAGAACCTGTCGGTTTTGTCGATTCCCAACAGCTTGATCTGGCAATTCACCAAGAAGTTAAAGATATTACTAAATTCATGCAAACCAACTTTTCCCAGGTTAAATCAACAGTGCCTTTGGAGGATATTTTTCACCTTTATCGCAACGAACAAAGCTTAGTAGTTGTTGATGAAATAGGAAAGTTTAAAGGAGTTTTAGAATCGTCAGATGTCCTGGCTAGTATTAGTAATTTTAATAGCAATCCTAATTCGTAATTCGTAATTCGTAATTCGTAATTAATAAAGATGATCAAACAACGCCTAAAAAAATCAATTTTGTTAGTTCTGACAACTATATTTCTGATCAGTTTAATCGGTTTTTCCTCCGGCGCACAAACGACTACAAACTCTGTTCCACCCAGAAATAGTATTACTATTCGTTCAGGGACGAGTGATTGGATTGAGGATCGATTTCAAACTGAGATTGTTAATATTGGGTTGGAGAAACTCGGTTACAAAACAGCGCCATTGGTCGCGGTAGCCTATCCAGCCCTGTATACCGCCGTCGCTAATGGTGATTTAGATATTGCTCCCGTCTTTGGAGACCCAGGACATAATCAATTTTATCAAAATGCTGGCGGTGAAAAAAAGTTGGAGAAAGTCGGTCTACTTTTTCCTCTGATGCAGGGCTATCAAATTGATAAAAAGACTGCTGACAAATATGGTATTACTAACTTACAACAATTTCAAGATCCAAAAATTGCCCAGTTATTTGATAGCGATGGAGATGGCAAAGCCGATCTAGTTGGTTGCGATCCCGGTTGGAGTTGTGAGTTAGAAATGGAGCATCATTTGGATGCTTACAAATTGCGCGATACTGTTGAAATTAATCAGGGAAATTATACTGCCTTACTTGCCGATGCCTTAACTCGTTACAAACAAGGAAAACCGTTTTTTTCCTATGCTTATAGTCCTTTCTGGCTGGGTCAAATCTTGAAAGTTGATCAAGATGTTGTTTGGTTACAAGTTCCTTTTACTGCCTCTAATATTGAAAATCTTACCGCCAAAGATACATCTGTAAACGGGAAAAATCTGGGGATGATTCAAGGTAAATATCGAGTTATTGCCAATCAGAAGTTTTTAGCAACAAATCCATCGGCAAAACATTTTTTAGAACTGGTAAAAATTCCCTATGAAGATATGATTCGGGAAAGTTATCGGATAAAAAACGGTGAAGATAAACCCCAAGATATTCGTCGTCATGCCGAAGAATGGGTTAAGCAAAATCAAGACCTTTTTGATGGATGGTTAGCTCAAATAAATCAAACTAGCAACAATTTAGCAGAAAATTCCTCAAATATAGGAAACAATAATAACAGCAAAAATCCACAAGGACTAAATATCTTACTAAATCCTTTCCAACTTTACACTATTCCTTTAGATAAGTGGATTACAGGCGGCATTAATTTCCTAGTAGATAACTTTCGTCCCTTTTTCCAGACTATTCGTATTCCTATCAGTTGGGTATTAACACAAATTCGCGGTTTATTGTTAGCAATTCCCCCTCTAATTTCTTTACTTTTAATTAGCTTGATGACCTGGAAAATTGCCGGACAAGCTATAGGAATTTATAGCCTGCTTGCTTTAACTTTGATTGGTTTTCTTGGGCTGTGGGAAGCCGCCATGGTTACCCTTGCCTTGGTGGTTACGGCGGTTATATTCTGTATAATAGTTGGCATTCCCTTGGGTGTGGCTTGTGCGCGGAGCGATCGCTTTGAGCAAGCATTTAGACCCCTGCTGGATGCCATGCAAACCCTACCAACTTTTGTCTATCTAGTTCCCGTCGTCATGCTATTTGGAATTGGAGAAGTACCGGGGGTAATTGCCACAATTATCTACGCCCTTCCCCCCTTAATTCNNGTGCACTAATTTGGGTATTAGACAAGTTTCGACAGAGGTTGTGGAGGCGGCTTATGCTTTTGGTTCAACCCCTAGACAAATCCTGTGGGAAGTGCAAATTCCTCTGGCGATACCAACAATTTTGGCAGGAGTTAATCAAACAGTATTATTTGCTTTGGGAATGTCGGTGATTGCTTCCATGATAGCAGTACCCGGACTAGGTTTAATGGTATTACAAGGAATGGGGCGTTTAGATGTGGGGATGGCGGCTGT
>DMPJ01000477.1:3016-3183 GCA_003456035.1 Planktothrix sp. UBA8402 | reverse complement strand
TAGCGAGCTTAAAATTAACTCGATGCACTGGTATAAAATTTTAAGGCGAATTGCCAGAATTTAGCCGAAATAATTAATAATCCCAGGGCTAATAATCCTGAGCCCATTACCCAGAATATATCGGTTTTTCCTAGAATTGATTCTGCTGGAATTGTTGTTAAAAATGC
>DMPJ01000477.1:2395-2970 GCA_003456035.1 Planktothrix sp. UBA8402 | reverse complement strand
GATTATAAATTTTAACAAACCAAATACTGGTTGCTCCTAGGATAAACCAAATACTATATAAACTGATCATTCCAAAGGATAGAGGTAATAAACTGGCGAGATAATCTCTCCAGGTTAAGCCTAGTTTGCTACCTTGATATACAACAATTGAACAGCCAAAAATTAGGTCAGATATTCCCCAAGGGGAAACCATCCGAGTCGATAGCCAAAATTGACTACTGAGAGGTTTAAGTAAGACAAAATCTAAGGTTCCTTCTTGAACATGGGTGACAATTTTGTTTAAATTGGGAACTAATATTGTGGTGGAAAACCCTTGTAATATTGTAAATATTCCCAGAACAATTAAGGCTTCTTCCCAACTCCATCCTTCAAAAGTATAGCCAGTTCTATAAAATAAAAATAGGCTAAAAACACTGCCAATTAAACTTCCTAAACTGGTGATGGCAGAAATCAGAAAGTTAATCCGATATTCGAGTTCGGCGGCGATCGCAGTTTCCCAAAATAATATTAAAATCTTAAAATAGCGTTGCATAATTAATATGAAATCCTTTTTTATCTTCAACCCGCGCAGGCGG
>DMPJ01000477.1:254-2287 GCA_003456035.1 Planktothrix sp. UBA8402 | reverse complement strand
CTGGATCTCAATATCTGGATCTCAATATCTCTGAAAAATCTTGACTAAATTGAGACAGGGATAATAAATTAATCGCTGAAGATTCCGAGGCTAAATCTCGTTCTCTTTGAATATTATAACCCCAATCTGCTAAAAATAATTTAACGTTGTTTAAATCCGGTTGTTGTTGTACCGATAATAAGGTTTGTAAGCGATCTTCAATAAACCAAATATGCGGAGTTGGTTCAATCTTGGTTAATAATTCGCGTAAAATTTCATATTTAGGGCGTTTATAGCCTTTGCCAAAAATTTGATTTTCGGGAATATTAACTCCTTGTTGTTCCAGAAGCGATCGCACAAATCGTTCTTCTTTCGTGGTAATAATATAAACAGGAAAAGACTGTTCAATCAGAGGTTTAATTCGTTCAATCACACCCGGATAAAACCGATGTAATCCTAACCAACCGGATAAATCCGTATTAATCCATTCATCTCTAACCCGATCCAAATGGGGGCCAATTATTTCCGCTTTTAATTGTTCTTCCCTAACAATATTGTCAGCAATTCGTGACCAATTCTGTAAAATTTCAATTTCTGAAATCCCCAAAACCAAAGCCCGAATTAAAATCGGCATTTCCCAACCAATTTCAATCACTGGGCGAGTTCGATAGAATCCGGTCGCTAATTCTTCCGGTGAAACTCCTTGAGGATATGACCAAAGTTGACAATAAGTTCGCCATGCGGTTTGAAAATATTCCAGAAGTCCGTCACAAAGAACCCCATCAAAATCAAGTGCTAGTAAAGTCGGTTTATCGTTTATCATAAATTTGGGATTTGGCAATTAACTCCATTAATATTTAACCAACGCTGCTTTATTCCTCTAAAATTTGTAATTGAGGATATCCAATGGTACAAGCCTGGCAAATCCAAACTGAATTTATGGCTAACCCTCAGATGACTTCCTATCAGCTTGAAGCCGACTTAATTAGGGTGGCTAAACATATCTATCATGTTTATGTAGCAGTCCACGCTCAAAGAATGCGGCGGCCATTGGGAGTGGCAATCAATCCTAGCAATTATCGCAGTTGTCTATTATTTTCTAGTCAACCGATTTTGCTACCTGGGGAATATTTTATCCCCTTTGAACAGATTGAAGCCGATTTGTTTTAACCGCCTAAGTCAGAAATCAAGAACAAACAAACATGAATATTATACTGAGTTTACCTGCCTATTTAATTGTGTTTGCTTTTGGAGCATCTATAGGCAGTTTTCTCAACGTGGTGATTTATCGAATTCCAGCAGGTTTATCCGTACTGCATCCGCCCTCTCGCTGTCCCCACTGTTTAACAAGGTTGAGTCCCTCAGAAAATATTCCCGTCTTTGGTTGGTTGTGGTTACAGGGACGTTGTAAACATTGCCATGCACCAATTTCAAGTCGCTATCCCATCGTAGAAGCAACTACAGGACTATTATTTTTATTCATATTTTTAACCTTTCCTACCTTCCCACAGATCTTAGGTTATTGGGTGTTATTTAGTTGGTTAATTGCCCTATCTCTAATTGATTTAGATACCTATACCCTGCCCAATATTCTCACCCAGTCGGGGTTAGTATTAGGTTTAGGATTTCAACTCAGCCAAAGCCTAACGGTATCCTCACCCCTGAATAATGGGTTAATGGCGGGGGTTATTGGGGCTGTTGTAGGGTTATGGTTATTTGAGATAATATCCCTTGTGGGAAGCCTAATTATGGGGCAAACAGCAATGGGAGCCGGAGATAGTAAACTAGCCGCCATGATCGGAGCGTGGCTAGGGTGGAAATATTTACTCGTGGCCGGATTTATTGGCTGCTTATTCGGGGCGATAGTCGGAGGAGGGGCGATCGCACTAGGTTTGATTAGTCGTCGCCATCCCATCCCCTTCGGCCCCTTTCTAGCTCTTGGTGCGGCTATTACTGCCCTGTGGGGCGATAAAATACTCTCGACCTATATCAGCCTATTTTTTCCCATTGTCAAATAGATTCAAAACTCTAATGGGTGTCGGGTGTCGGGTGTC
>DMPJ01000477.1:0-139 GCA_003456035.1 Planktothrix sp. UBA8402 | reverse complement strand
TTTAATGTCTCTATTTGATTGGTTCGCAAATCGGCGCAAATTATTACCCAGCAGTCCTGAACCCCAGGAACGGGAAATTGCTGATGGGTTATGGGTTAAGTGCGAACATTGCAATGCTTTAACTTATGCCAAAGACCTA
>DMPJ01000383.1 GCA_003456035.1 Planktothrix sp. UBA8402 | reverse complement strand
ACCCCTCTATTTTAAACCCAGACGCCATCGGTTGTCTAGGGGCAGTTTGCGAAGCTGATAAAAACCCTGGGCCCAAACAAGATTTTACTCCTTGAACAAAACCTCAGAACCCTTACAGGAAGGGCTGGCGAGGCTATAAACAGCAGAATCGAGATCATAGACCTTCAGATCTGAGCCTCGCCAGCAACCCTAAATAATCAGTGAACTCGGATACTCAGTAATCTTTGGCCCCTGACCCCAAGTTTCCACACTTCCCCAGGTATGGCCAGAAAGGGGATAAAACCGCAGATTATCTTCAGCTAAATTCACCTGTTTTTTCAAGCGCTTCTGTAACTCAATATATTTCGCTTGAGCTAACACACACTCAAACACCGAATATTGAACCCGCTTCCCATATCCCTCCAATAAATTCGCCACTTTGCGACGACGTTTATCGCAGGGAATATCATAAGCGACAATATAGAATAACATCAGCGCAATTCATAAGGTTTATATCCTTCAATTGGATTGTAAACAAACTGCTTAAAAGCCTTAACTTGTTGAGTCAAAGTATCCCATCGCGGCTGATTTTCTCCGGCGGCGGTAGTTAACTTTTCTTCCATCCGTTGTAGGAAAGCTTTTAAGTATTTAATTCGACCAGAATCATTCAGAAAACAACCGCTATCATGGTAGGTAAAATCTGTATTGGCATCAATCATATTCCGATTAATTAAATACATCACCAAAGAATCCACAATCGGCGCTCTAAACTCCTCAATTAAATCAGAAGCTAAAGCCGCATGACGTTCTGTTCCCTGGTGTAAACAACCAAAATAGGGGTCAAGTCCCTGAAGTTCAATTAAACTCAAAAGATGATTCCAAAGCAGTTGATAACCAAAGCTCAACATCGCATTCACCGGATTTCCTGGGGGACGACGCGATCGCACTGTAAACACAAATCCAGGATGATTTAAACACTCTCCAAAAGCCGAAAAATATTGAGCCGCCGCCGCACCTTCTAGCCCCATTAATCGCTCCCAACTTTCAGCTTCTATTACCTTTTGCATGAGATGATTCAAACTTTGAATCGCAAAGGTAATCGCCTCAGAAGATTGACGACGAGCTTGGCGTTGGAGAATGACTCGACTATTTTTGAGTTTAGCTTGAACAATCCGACGAGCAATAATTAAACGGTCTATTCGGGTCAGTTGTTGTTGATAGCGAGATAGATGTCGATATCCTCGTTCAACGGGTAAAATTCGACCGTAACAATAGCCCATGCGAGATAAATAAGCTATCGGAACATTGTGAAATAAACAAGCTCGAATCGCTTGAGTAGTTACTTGAGATTGACCAAAGACTAAAACTTGCTCAAGCAGGGGAATTTGAGCTTCTGCTAACACTTCTTTCCCCTTTTTGATTAACAGGTTTTCCGCCTTTAAAGTTAGATAACATCCCTGTTGAGAAACATAGAGGGTTAACATAAATTAGCGCTCTATTTCATGGGAGGAACGAGCATCTAATTGAGAAGAATGGGGAACATCATTGTGTAAGGGAATTTCAGGAATAGAAGCAGAAGGTTGCAGAAATCGGACAATTCTATCGGCAAAAGTCGCAGTAAAAAAACTAGCAACGGTGACTAAAAAGGTATTACTAATCACTGCTGTTAATCCTAACGGTGCAATTAACAAAATAATTAGGGTAATTACTCCATTGACAATAGCAATGGCAAAATTCCGAGTCACAATTCCACGGCTAGAAATATACATGATGCAATCCTTGAGCATTTTTTAGGTTCTAATCAATTCAACAAGCTCAGGATGATAAATTACGGAAAGTTGTAGAAAATTATATGAAATCCCTAAATGTTTGCTACAAACTTCCCCCTTATTAAGGGGGGTTGGGGGGATCATCTGTAGCGTTAATAACTAGATTTAATATTATTTGATCGCAGATTAGCAAAGATTTTCTGCAATTGAATATTGCTGATAAATTTGGCTTCACCGACCTGGTTTTTTTAAAGTTACTTTTGCTGATATTCAGTTCTAAGGTCGCGTAACATTTTGCTAGTTCCTGTATCAATAGCTTTTTGCACCAGTTGAGGAATAATTTCTGTTAGGGATAACTCAGGAAAGGTCGGACTATTAACCGTTTTAGTGTAGCCTTGATCAGAAAGTAAATAAATTTTTAACTGTTGATTTTCATAAATCCAAACTTCAGGAACTCCGATGGCTTCGTAGGCTTCTAATGTTGTTTTAGAAGTGACATCTGCCTCTATTGCTAAATCTGGAGGCGGATACTGTTTTAAATCTAAACGAGTACAACCTTGCACCCGTTGGGCGTTTTCGATATAAAAGCAGGTATCCGGTTCTATCCCAGCAATGGGTGGACGTTTGAGCGTCGTTGAACCAAAATCCTCCCAGTCACGCCCCTGAATATCAAGAATCGCTTTAACGATATCGGCGATAATACGATGGGGACGTTCATGCAGTGCCAAAGGGGACATAATTTCTAGGGTTCCTCGGTAGTAGGTAACGCGACTGTTACGTTTTTCTCCTAAGTCAATCAGAATTTGTTCAAAATCTTGCCAAGACAAGTTAGAAATAGTAATCTGGCTACCCGGAGTGAGTTTAATTGCTTGAATTGGAAAAGTTACACTCATGTTTTTGTCCCCATTTCTGAGTTGTTTCTTCAATAATTTGTTGTTGGTTGACGGTTAACGCTCAACAGATAACAGACAACAGATAACAGACAACCCATTGTTATTTCCCTTTAGCCTTAGTTTTTTTCTTAGCATCTTTAGCCACCTTTTTAGCTGCTTTCTCCGCTTCCAATTTAGCTAACTCTGCTTGTTCTTTTTCCTCCGCTAGTTTGTCTAAATAATAGTGATAATCTCCTAAATAAACCCGAAACTCTCCATCCCGAATTTCGACAATTTTATTAGCAACTTGAGAAATAAAATAACGGTCATGGGAAACAATTAAGACTGTGCCATCATAATGTTTTAAGGCTTCCTCTAACATTTCTTTGGCGGGAATATCTAAATGGTTTGTGGGTTCATCTAAAATTAGGCAGTTAACAGGTTGGAGTAATAATTTCGCTAAGGCTAAACGGGCTTTTTCCCCTCCACTTAAGGCATTAACCTGTTTTAAAACCATATCTCCACTAAACAAAAACCGTCCTAATAACGTTCTAACTTCTTCATTTTTCCAGTCTGGAACTTCATCATGGATGGTATCCATAACGGTTTTTTCTAAATCTAATGCTTCCGCTTGATTCTGTTCAAAATACCCGGGAATAACGTTATGTTCTCCTAAGCAAACTTTGCCTTCCGTTGGTGCTTCTAAACCCATAATTAATCGCAGTAATGTCGATTTTCCGCAACCATTCGGCCCTAAAAAGGCTATGCGATCGCCCCTTTCTACTAATAATTCTGTCCCTAAAAATAGGATTTTACTATCATAAAAATGAGTTAAATCTTGAATATTAACCACTTCTCGACCACTTCTCACCGCAGCCGGAAATCGAAATTTTAGAGTCGGAGATGAATAACTAGGGGCTTCAATTCGTTCTATTTTATCGAGTTGTTTTTCTCGGCTTTTCGCTTGGGTACTGCGGGTCGCACTGGCTCGAAATCGCTCTACAAAAGCCTGTTGTTTTTCTAACTCTTTTTGCTGCCGTTCATAGGCACTTAATTGAGCTAATTCGGCATCTTCTTTCTGTTGTAAATAAGCCGAATAATTCCCT
>DMPJ01000189.1:5382-6518 GCA_003456035.1 Planktothrix sp. UBA8402 | reverse complement strand
GCTTACACACCCTACGGGGTGGGTCACAAATAACTTTGATAAACCCACCCAATGCTTAAAATAGATAACTAATTAAGCTGTTTCAAAGGATTCTATTTCTAACACGGGCCCAATCATTGCTAAGGTCATAATATCATCTCTAATATGACCTTGAACTGTGACTTTTAAACCTGTTTTTTGCAAATCTGAAGGAGGATTATGCAGTTCGTAGGTTTTATTATCACTGACTAATGCCCAGGTGCCAAAACCAAATCCTTTGCGTTCAATTGTGCCTGTAACTGTGATGTTCATATCGCGTTTACTTGGGTTTTAATCGCTAAACGGGCTAATCCAAAACATAACAAAGCATTGACAACTAGGAATAATTGAGATACCAAACCTGTCCCTAATCCCCAAACAGCAGGAGACACTATGGCACTAATTCCTAAACAACTTGCAGTTCCAATTGTTATCCCAATTGCAATCCATTTCCATTGCGGATGTCCCAGGAATAATACTATCAAAATTGCCGGAATTAATACACTGGCAAAAATGGGATTTAACATCGCATTTCCTTGAATTGCACCACCTAATTCGGGTAGAGAACTTCCCATAATTCGCATCGGCCATTGGGGTAAATCAAAGATATAGAAACCTCGCAGGAAAAATAAACCACTACTTCCGGCAATTAATCCCCCAGTTAATGGCAAACCCCATTGAAAAGGAAAATAATTTCTCAGCAACCAAGCTAATAAATAGGAACCTAAAACCATCGCTAATTTAGGTAATAATGCTACCGCCCCGCCATCAACCCAAAACCGAGGACTCAGATAGCCATTATCGCGTAACCAACGAAAGAAATCTCGGAAGGTAATTTGTCCTTTTAATGCCATTTGCACAGCATTTGTTGCATCTAAATGCCCGGCTCCAAAGTGATTTAAGGGGTCTTCTGCAACTTTGCGGGCAGATTCTTTGAGAATATTAATCACTTGATTTGGTTCGGTAACTCCACTAGCTTTAATTAATGCGGCTACTCCAGCAACGTGCGGCGCCGCCATACTTGTGCCTTGAAAAGCTGCAAAAACCGCTTCACCTGTTGAGGGGTCAATAGTATTTTGTAGGATACCTCCGACTTGATTTTCCCCGGCAATTAATCC
>DMPJ01000189.1:0-5361 GCA_003456035.1 Planktothrix sp. UBA8402 | reverse complement strand
GCCACACCTAAAACTTTGGGATAACGGGCAGGATATCCGGCGCAATTTTCTCCTGAATTTCCGGCCGCGCCAATAATTACAACTCCTTTAGAATAGGCATAATCAATGGCTTCTTGCATTAAGTTACTTTCACCACCACCACCTAAACTCATGTTGATGACATCGGCGTTATGGTCAGCCGCAAATTTAATCGCTTCGGCAATATCAGAAATCGTACCTCCGCCTCCCGCACTTAACACTTTTAAGGGCATAATTTTGGCTTTGTAAGCAATACCAGTTACGCCATAATTATTATTAGTAGATTGGGCAATTGTTCCGGCAACATGGGTTCCATGTCCGTTATCATCAAAGGCTTCAATTTTATCATTAACAAAATCGTAGCCTTCCACAAATTGGGTTTGTTCTAAATCTGGAACTAGACTAACTCCGCTATCAATAACCGCAACGGTAACTCCTTCGCCTTGGGTTTCACTCCAAGCTCCTTCTAAATTAATACTGCGAAAGTTCCATTGTTTTCCATATAACGGGTCATTAGGAATGGTATTAGCCGTATCATAAATAATCGCAGCTAGGGAATTTTTTCCTGGCATTTCATCGGCCCGATATATATAATTGGGTTCAATAAATTCCGTTTGTTTTCCTAGGGATTTTTTCAAGGATTTGAGCAGTTTGGCATCCCCTCTAACCACATAAACGTTATCTGCTTGGGAAAATTCACTATTGAGATAGGGAACAATTTGATATTTTTCGGCTATTGTCCGAACTTGATTGGCAATTTCTGGTTTTCCTAGAGATTCTCTAAAATCGAGTACAATACTGTCATAACTGCCTTGATTAGCAAGACCGGAGAAGTTGGAAATTGCCCAGCCTAAACCAATTAAAAATAAGCAGAATAGGAAAAATTTTTTCATCGTTTTTCAAAAGTTGAGGTTGATGATAGGTCGGTAGGTTTCCAGAAACCGGGTTTCTTGGGTCAGAACATACAATCTTGTTTCTATTCTATCTATCATCCTGAAAATAGTTGATCATAGACAATAAATTTATCTGGAGTTAAAATTACTATGGAACGTGGTTTATTGTGGCTTCCCCTGCTGGCGGTATTTATCGGTCTAGCTTGGTCGGGTTGGAATGAATACCGAAAACTGGAAGCCTATCAAGCCTGGGCGACGAATTTTGATAAGGCCAAATATGATATTTATGCGGTATTGGGCCTAAAAGAAACGGACTTAACCTGGGGAAAACCCACCCGCAAAGGCCCGATTAATTTAGAAACCTTTTCTCTCAAACAGGTGGAGTCTTTGGGGTTATTGGTGGAAAATCAGGCTGTTGACCCGAATATTCCGCCGGAGAAAGGAAAAGCAATCGCGTTAGAATTTAGATTCACCGATACTGCTAAAATTGTCCAAATTCCCTTTACAGAAATTTCTCTGGCCGTCCGATGGTATAAATATCTTCAATCCTTTATGGCGTCAAATTTGTAGAACTTCTGGCTTCTTCTTTCCTCTAAAAAGCGTATACTAGGGGAAATAAGGGTTATTTTCCCCAACTATAGGGGGATAATCGCTGATTTTTACCTAATTTTTAGCTTAAAATATGAATTTTAAACAATTACCTAAGAATTTAATCGCCTTAATCCTGGCAATGTCGTTATTGATATCGGCTTGCGGGGGTAAAGCTTCTACACCGCCGTCGGGGAATCAATCTGTTAATAAATCTGCCCCAACTACTGTGGCACAGAAACCTGTTTCTGGCAGCCAATTTAATAAGTTTTTTCCCAAAAGTCAAGACGGTTATCAGGTTGTTTTTGCTCAGGAAAAAACAGGTTTTGCCGAAGCTAAATTGAATCAAGGCGGGCAAAATGTGGCAATGCTTTCTATTAATGACCTGGCTAATACTCCCAGTGCGGCAACTAAATATCAACAAAGTAGTAAAACTATTAGTGGATATCCGGCTGTCACTCAAGGTAAAAATAGCACCGCAATTTTAGTGGCAAACCGCCATCAAGTCAAAGTTCAATCTCGTGCAGAATCTTTTACCGCCAATGACCGAGAAAACTGGCTGGGAAAATTCAATTTGAATGGGTTATCCCGAGTCAAATAATATTAGTTAGTATTTCTAGCAACAATAACTGTACTATTCTAGGAGAATGACTGTGAGTAAACCTATCACTCAATTAGTTGATGAACTACCAACAGGTGGCGTTACCGTCATGGTTTTACGCGGGTTAGACTTTGTAATTCCTGGTCAATGGAATAATTTAGTCGGGTTTGAAAATACGGTTAAAACTATTACCGGAGAAGATGACCCCGCCTATATTCAACAGGTCAGTGAACGGGCTTTATGGCTCTATAATGACAAAAAACAAGAACAAGATTATCAACGGGCATTGTGGTTATATCAAACCATTGATAGCGCTGGAACTGCGTTAGGAGCAGCAGCTTTAGCAAATAAAATTGGAGAAAATATCAGTTTTTTAGGCTTCTTAAATCAATTAACCCCCAAACCAAATAAAGCCCAAGCGATTGATTTATCCCTAAAATTAGTGGCGGAATTAGTCGGATTTTGTTTAATTAATGGCATCCCAGGTGATAGCATTGGCGACTTTTTAGCTGCATTAGGAGGTTATGGTGGAGAATCTTTAATGCGGATGACAGCCTTAGTTTGTTTGGATGGTTTAATTCCTTTGGGGCCAGATTTTATTAGTTCGGCGTTATCAACTATTGGAAACTTAACCCCGAAAGAATTAGAACAAAATGAAGGCTTTAAACGAATTAATGATGTTATTCCTGGGGGGGATTCTCAAGGAAAATTACAATTTATTCAAGGAAGTTTTGATTCTGTCAAGGGTTGGATGGGTGATTTTGTTTCTCAACATGATTTAACTCCCGAAAAAGTAGTTAAAAATCTGCAAGGATTTGTCGATATTACCAATGATAAGTTAGATTATGTCGCTGCATTTTTAGACATGACTACTAACTATTATACCCATACCGGAACTCAAACCTTAGCCCGTCGTTTAATTGAGCGAGCCGCCGCCGAAATTTAACTAGGTATTGGGTCATAAATTCAGGGGTAGGGTTTTCCCTCCCCTGCACAGAAATCAATAATCAGTTAAAATAGATTCAATATTCCTGCAAATTGTTGTTGAAATTAAAATAAGGAAGTCTCTATGTCTGAAGAAACAAAACCCAACGCTGAAACTACCACCCCAGAAACACCAGGCGAAAAACCTGCGGCCCAGAAGAAAGCCAAAGCCCCGGCATTAGAAGATAAACCTTTCGGTGAGTTTATCCAACAGGACTATATTCCGGCATTAGAAAAAGCATTAAATAGTCAAGGAGTTGAGGATTTAGACCTCAAATTTGCTAAAGAAAAATTGCCTTCTAGCTTAGGAGTCAGTCAAGATTGTTGGCAAGTAGTCGGTCAATGGCAACAGGGAAAACGGCAGTTTAATGTCTATTTTCCCAATGAAGATATTAGTTCTGTAAAGTTATTTACCTGTGCTTTAAATGGGATTAAACCATCTACTATTGAACCATTTTTAGGAGATGAACGAAAAATTAATCTTGATTTATTAGTTTTTGGAGTAGTTCGACGTTTGAATGCACAAAAATGGTTAACTCGTAACTAACCCTAATGTTTATAGTAGGGAACACCGGAACAGGTAACAGGTAACAGCTTACTTTACTAGAGGTCTTATGGTAGATAAAATCAAGAAAACCGATGCCGAATGGAAACAACAATTAACCGATGAACAGTTCTCTGTAACTCGCAAAAAAGGTACAGAACGCGCATTTACAGGAAAATACCATAATAATAAAGAAAAAGGTATTTATAAATGCGTTTGTTGTGGAACGGAGTTATTTACTTCCGAGACAAAATTTGATTCGGGAACTGGATGGCCGAGTTTTTCGCAACCTATCAAAGAAGATAATATTAGTTGCAAAAGTGATGTCAGTTTCTTCATGCGTCGAACTGAAGTTCTTTGTGCGGCTTGTGATGCCCATTTAGGTCATGTTTTTGAGGATGGCCCCCAACCCACCGGACAACGCTATTGTATGAATTCGGCGGCTTTAAATTTCGAGAAATCTGAAGATTAATTCTAAATGTAGGGTGCGTAAGCGCAGCGCACGCACCATCATCTTTTATTATTAAAAACATCATCATCTTTGATTATTAAAAACACAATAAAATTCGATTATTAAAAACATAATTATCTTTTATTATTGTTAAAAACATAAGCATCTTTTAATAAAATTATAGATTTTTCCCATACTCGTCAATTAGATAAGGTTTTTGATTGTCAATTATTTGAATAGATAAAATGATGGTGCGTGCGCGGAGCTTACGCACCCTACGGTTTTTTTCCTAAGGCAATCATCATTGAACCTGCGACTATAATAATAGCTCCTATTACGGCAAAAATAGTTAAATTTTCTGGTTTAATTAATAAGGGAAATAATGCTGCAACAATATCAACAGAAATTAAAGTAATAATTGGTGCTAAGGCTAAAACTGCACTCACCCTTGACGCTTCCCAATGTTCTAAAGATTCGGCAAAACAACCATAAGCTATTAATGTATTTAAGCCACAAAATAGTAAAATTAATAATTGAAATGGAGTTAGGGTAAAAATTGCTGTGGGTGTGGCGACGGGGAAATATAAAATTGTGCAGCTTCCATAAATAAATACCATAATTTGAGAGGAGGAAAGATGTTGTAAAAGTTGTTTTTGAGCTAAGGCATAAATTGCCCAAGATATCGCTCCAAATCCTAGTAAAAAACTTCCCCATAAATATTGATTGGAAGCAGTAACTAAAACTTTTAATTGTTCATGGAAAAATAAACTAAATCCTAATGTTAAAACTCCTAAACCTGACCACTGCAACCGGGTATAATGTTCTTTGAAAATAACTAATGCTCCTAACCCCATTAAAACCGGAGACAGTTGAATTAAAACTTCGGCATTTGTTGGGGAAGTTAAGGCTAAACCTTGCAAGAATAGTATATAGTTACCCGCTAAAAATATTGTGGCTATTCCTAATAGACTCCAAGGCATTAAACGCCACTTTTGCAGGTCAGGAAGTTGTTTACGAGTTGTTAAATATCCTCCTAACAGGACAAAGGCAATTATAAATCTATACCAAGTGACGGTATAAATATCTAAACCTTGTAAAATAATTGCTAATCCTAACGGTAGAATCCCCCATAAAAATGCTGTTAATAGTGCTAACCCTAACCCTAACCGCCATCGCCCTGAAGTTGAATGAATTAGCATTTTAAAATTTTAAATTAGCCTATATTATTATAGTATAAATTTAATTAAAATAGCTATTTATTGAAATATATTTAATTATTAAA
>DMPJ01000453.1 GCA_003456035.1 Planktothrix sp. UBA8402 | reverse complement strand
GGAGGAGTAAAGGGTGGGTTAATAGTATTAGAACCCATTGAACCTTTACAAATATTGCCATTATGACCATGACCTGTGAGGTCAGGAACTTGTGCGCCGGAAATATCGCTTAACCGCCAATAGGCGACTAAATTCGCTTCTTGACCCGTGAGGCGTTGATTCATTTTCGCCTGAATCTCTTGTGCGCTGTGAACGGTATTCCAGACGCGAACTTCATCAATATAACCATTAAAGAAATAAGTTCCCCCAACACAATAGCCCGACTCCGTAGAACCAGCCCCAATGCGTAAGATATTCTGGCGATTAGAACCCGTTGGCCCAGAGGGTTGATAGTTTAGGTTTTGTTGAGCAACTGGTTGACCATTAATATAAAACCGTGCTACTGACGAACCCGGGTCATAAGTGGCGGCTAAATGAGTCCAGACATTGGCTTGAACTTTTGGCCCCCGAATTTTTTGATAATCACCATTTGGGGGTAACAGCCATAATTCCCAATTATCTTGATAGCAAGCTTGATAAAACATATACCCCCACCGATAACTATCGGGACGGGAAGTTAATACAGAACGTTCAATTCCTGTATTTGAGGTGAGGGATAATGCCCAAGCTTCAATTGTAAAAGTTTGGGGATTTAATTCATTGTTGTAGCCAACGTCAATCTTATCGTCTGTGCCATTAAAATACAGCAGTGATGCCGTTGCGCTGCTTGTCATAAAACAGAATGCTCCTTAGATTGAAGAAAGTTTTCAACTCAATGAGTCTGGATATTTAACCGTTGAAATAAGTAAAAATGTTTAAATCCAAAACAGGTTGAACTTTCATAGAAGGTGTGATACTCCTAATCTTTTTATTCCGGCTTGGAATCGTAATATTCTCACCCTTTCGTTGAACTTCACAACTCAACTCTAGGATGGATGCACAGAATCAATAATTCTTTGATGTGTTGATGGGTTTAGGGGTGATGAATGGGCTGAAAAGTTGATTTATCCAGCTTAGAGAGGATGTTAGCAAAACAACTTCAGAGGAAAGCTACCTAAATTTAGCGTCCTCTTTAAAGGGGGATTTTTCGTCAAAAAAATTCACCACCAACATTTAACCATTAAACGGGTAAAGGTGACAATAATTGCCAATTGTAACAAATCTTAAATATTTTAATTCCAAGGCAGAAAAGGCGGAAAAGTTAATCTTGATCCAGTGTCATTCTCAAGCCGTTTTGTGCAAGTAGGGAACAAAATCGATCCACCATTGTATGGAGAGATTGAGCCAATTCTCAACCCTGTATTCCTTGCCAATTGAGTTGATATCGTTGGGCTAATTCTAAAATCTGTCACTTTTAGCTGTTTAGGAAGGACTAAAACTAAATGATAAAATCAATCATATTCAGAGTTTTTCAGTTTCGGAACTCCAAACCAAAAATCTGTCGGAATTAGGGGTTTAAGTATGGGGTCATTCCCGCCGACTTGATTGGTGCGAAGAATCCAGAGATAGGCTCCTAATTGTAGGAAGATCATGGCAATTTTATCGTTAATTAATCGCGGTAATAATGAGCGCCAACTAGAGCTTAATCGGGATAAGGTTTTTAATGGAGTTTCTTGAGAAAAACGCCCTAAAGTTGGAGAACCATATCGCCAATCTTTTCGAGCTTTACCTCCAGTTACTAAGATACTTTCTAAACTGGCAACTAATCTGTTTAATTGAAGGAATCTTTGGCTTTGTTCATGCTGGGGATTTTCCCGCAACCATTTCATTAATAAAGGATTTAATTCAAACTGCGCCAGCATTCTTCTTAGGGATAAATACAAGGCTTGACTAGAATCTTGAGAACAAGAATTAATTGCACTGACAAAGGTAGTTCCAGTTCCATCTCCCACCCGATATCGAGCCGTCATAATATCCAGTTCATTAATCACAATATCCAAGGGAGAAAACTTGAAGCCATCAAAATCATAATCTTGGGTGAGGGGATCAAATTTAATCAGAATATCGGTGAAAGGACGAGATCCTAACCAACCGAATTGACGATCGCCACTATAGCGCGTCCAGTCTAAACTTCCTGAGATGATTCCATCACAATTATGGGTATAAATTTGGCGATATTCGATGTTAAATCGTAGGTCTTGGGTAAGGCGATCGCGTACCACTGTAGCGATTCCATAGGCAAAATGTCCGAAATAAATCCCAAAGGGAGTATTATCTCCATGGGGCCCGCCAATGCCTCCATAAACGTGCATTAATAAGGCTCGATCCCCTTCTTGCCAAAGGGATTCTGGCACAATATAATTATCAGAATTATCCTGATTAGGGTTGAGGAAAATTGTCTTAACTTGTCCTTGGGGGGTAACTTTATTTTTCCAGTATTCCCAGTTAATATAATCTAAGGTTTTTGGTTTTCCTGAAATTACTAAATCTGGAGTTAAAGAAAATAATTGATAGGGTGCGATCGCTTGTACCACAAACTGACCATCAATATTTTTTTGTCCAAAAATATACCATCCTGAAGCATTAACTGGAGATTGTTCTAAATCTTGATTTACTGAAGATAAAATCCCATCTCGGTTAGGGATAACCGAGGGCAAATAGACCTTTTCTTCTGTGCCATTAAATTGTTGAGATTGGGTATGATAATGACGCACCAAAAAGATATCATTGCCCAGATTTTCAATAAACCGAACCAGGGCATAAAATCGACCTGTAATTTCAACGGGATCATGTTGAATATAAAGACTCGGACGTTCTAAACCCGTATCTTTCAATATTACAGGGTCTTTTAATACCACAATCACATCATCCTGGGGTCTAGCTCCAGCGATGGATTCTAAGGGGTCAACTTGTGACCAACCATTGATTCTTTCTGGGTGAATATTGCCTTGGGATTGACTAACTTTTACCTGATCAATAAAGTTGACATTCTGGGTGACTAATTTAACTCTTTCATTAACAGAGGTAACTTGCAAATCCCATCTTAAATTAACAATTTGTCCGACTCGATGTTGATTGAAGGTATCAGTATGATAAATCTCAAATAATACTCCCGGCACCTGTTGACGTTCTGATAATTTAGGTAAAATTAATCGCCCAATCCAAGTTCCTACAGGTTGATATAATTCGGGATTAAGGGTTTGTTGAACTGGATAATAAGCAACTTGATTAAAGGGGGCTTTTTTGTAGAGTTCATAGTTACTGGATGTTTTAAAAATATTAGGATCTAGCCCGGTAATTTCCCAATTTTCTAATAGAATTCCAGTCACAATATCAACGGTTTGTTGGAGGTGGGTTTTGCCATTTGGGAGTTGCTCATCTCCCATCGGGCCACCCATCATATTGTGCCCCACTGGCCCCAGAGAAATAAAACTAATTTTACCCCGCCGTTTGGCAAAATTCCAGTTTGATAACAGAGAAATCGGCCAGCGTCCAGGGAAAATAATCGCCCCGACTTTTTCAACGCCATCCTGATCCCCAACCAGATGATAGAGATGTTCCGTCACCATTGTCCCCGTGTTTCCACTGATCACCCCGGCAATAGAAATCACTGTGATCGGGGCTTTAATGGTACGTTTGAGAAAGGTTACAGCCCCCATGGACATTTGACCACCCCCGCTATAGCCAATCAAAGTCACCGGAATTTCACTGCCCAAGGGATAGCCATAGCTAAGTAAACTATTATACAGAACTTGCGCCAGGCCTTGATTTTGAATCGGGCCGTAACGAGGATCGGCTGAAACCGCTACGGAGACGACATTTCTGGCGTTAATAATAAAACCAATCGGGTTAGAAGGATTTTTAACAGCCATAGAGTCAATCATCCGCCACAAAAAGGATAGGGGCCGATTTTCAGTTAAGGGTTTATTAGTCACAGAATAGGGCATAATCCCTTTAACAATAGCTATATTATCGGGAGTGGCAATGGCAAGAGCATCTAAAAAACGTTCAACTTCTGGTAAATATTGATAGGAGCCTTGATTGATCCCATCTAAATACATGACATAATGATTTATCTGAGTATCAATATTAGGATTTTTGACTAATGTTCCGGTATTTTCTAAGGGTTTAACTCCATACCATCCTGCCCACCAAGTTAAAGATTCTAAGGGTGTTAGGATAATAGAAATTAACAGGGCAATTAAACCAAATTGAACTAATTTGAAGCCCAATCTAAAGCTATGATTGAGTAGGCTAAAACCTATTGTTAAGGGGTTATTACTATTAGGATATAAAATGAAAACTAATAATAAACCCAACAATGCCAGGGCTACAAATTTAACGGTAGAGGAAGTTTTTTGTTTGGGAATATCTTCTTGTTGTTCGGCTTCTAACCAAATTTCCTTGCCTACGGTAATGATTTGAGGCTCATTTCCGTCGTACATGACCATTTCTTCTAGNNATTCTAGTTTTTTCGGGTCAGTAATTAATGAAGTTCCCGCCACCGAATTAGATAACCAACCACTAAAGGCTAAAATCGGACGACCAATAGTTCGTTGCACAATTTGGAGGACAACCCAGCCAATTAAAGTACAAATAAATACTGACC
>DMPJ01000178.1 GCA_003456035.1 Planktothrix sp. UBA8402 | reverse complement strand
ATTTATCAGAATAAAGAATCGGGTAAGGTTTATTTAGAATTAAAAGCTGAACAGTTAAATCAAGATTTTCTGTGTTTTGTGACATTAGAATCCGGTATTGGAGAAGCCGGAATTGTCGGCGGATATCATCTCAGAGATATTCTATTTCAATTTCGCTATCTACAGAATAAGATTCAATTTGTTGTTCCTAATATTAATTTTCGTACCGAAGAAAATGATCCTCAAATTGATTCAGTCAATCGTTCTTTTAGTGAATCAGTTTTAAAAACATTGCCAATTTTAAGTATTAATCGTGAGAAAAAAACTATATTAATTGAAATTGGTGATTTATTCAATGGTAAAAGTGATTTACCAGGGTTAATGATCCAATTCTCAGAACTGTTAATAAATAGTTATGCCATTGATCCTAGTAAATCCTATATTTCTGACATTCAATCTTTCTCTGAAAATGTCGAAATTGAATCCGTATTTGGATTTTCTCTTGGACAACAGGTCGAGCCACAATATCTTCCTTCTTTACCCGATAACCGCACCTTTAATTTAAAAGTTCGTTATAGTTTATTAGCAGTTCCTTATGGTAATAGTTATGTTCCTCGTTTAGCAGATGAACGAGTTGGGTATTTTACAACCACCTATAAAGATTTATCAAAACGGGATGAAAGATCATCGGCTGTTCGTTATATTAAGCGCTGGAATTTGGAAAAACAAGACCCCAATGCTGATTTTTCTCCTCCAGTAAAACCGATTACATTTTGGATTGAAAATACTGTCCCTTTAGAATATCGGGATACAATTCGAGAGGGAATTTTATTCTGGAATAAAGCCTTTGAACAAGCCGGATTTATTAATGCTATTCAAGTCAAACAAATGCCCGATAATGCCCCTTGGAATCCCGCAGATGTTCGTTATAATACTATTCGTTGGTCTACCTCCTTTGAGTCCCTATTTAACGGCTATGGCCCCTCCCATACTAACCCATTAACCGGGGAAATTTTAGATGCAGATATTATTATAGAAAGTAATGCTATTAGAGGTTTATTTGATCAAACAGATGTATTTTTAGGAGAAAATTCGTCAATGATGCTGGCAGAAAATAATCCTCAAAGTTCACGATTAAATCCAAAAAATCTACCTTGTCCTAGGGGATTATATGCCTATTCTATTGCTAATAAATCTGAATCTGAACAAAATCAAAAATCCCGGGCTGATTTTCCTAATGAATCGTGTTTTCGCCAAGCATCTAATCAACAATTTAACGTTGGAAAAATTGCTTTATCCCTGTTAGGAAATGTGATGCCCAATAGCCATAAAATGGAAGTATATATTAAGGAACATTTACGTTTTTTAATCGCCCATGAAGTCGGACATACCTTGGGATTAAGACATAATTTTAAAGGCAGTAATCTCCTAGCTCCAGAGGAATTAAATAATCCTGAAATTACCCATAAAAATGGATTAGTTAGTTCAGTTATGGATTATGTTCCGGTTAATTTAGCTCCTCAAGGAACAACCCAGGGTGATTATTTTTCTAACCAAATTGGGCCCTATGATCAATGGGCAATTGAATATGGTTATAAACCCATAGCGAGTACAACTCCACAAGGAGAATGGCTCCTGTTACAAGAGATTGCAAAACGATCAATTCAACCGGAATTAGCTTATGCAACGGATGAAGATTTCTGGGGNNAATCTTGACCCGGCAACGAATATAACAGATTTAAGTAATAATATGTTGCAGTATTCTGAATGGCAATTAAATAATGCAATTGAGATGTGGAAACGGTTAGAAAAATATACCCCAAGTCGGGGAGAAGGTTATGATAAAACGCGGAAAATGTTCGGTACAATTTTTAACTATTATTTGACTCAAGCACATAATTTAACCCTTTATATTGGCGGACAATCTTTTCGTCGCACAGGCGCGGTCGATGGGAATAGTCGTTTACCTTTTCAACCGATTTCGATTGAAAAACAAAGAAATGCTTTAAAACTCTTGGAAACCTATATTTTTACCGATAAAATATTTAATTTTTCTCCTGATTTATTAAACAAATTAGCTCCGTCTCGCTGGTCAGATTGGGCAAATCCTGATCTAAATAGTTCCTTGAATTATCCCATTACTGGTATAATTAGTTTATTACAATCTTACATTTTACGCGAATTATTTTATCCAATAAGGTTATTGAGGTTGCAAGATTTAGAATTAAAAACAACGGCGAATAATGCCTTAACTATACCCGAATTATTTGAAACAGTTCAAAATGGAATCTGGACGGAAATTTTAGCTAATAATGGAGAAATTAAAATTTCCAGTATTCGGCGTTCTTTACAACGGGAACATTTGGAAATTTTAAGTAATATGGTATTGCGGAAAATGTCGATTCCTGAAGATGCGGAAACCGTAGCTTGGTATCAGCTTAAACAGTTAAATAATCAGTTAGAAATAACCTTAAAACGCAGCAAAAATAAGATGAATGCTTATACCTTAGCGCATTTAGAACAAACTCGTAATCGGATTCAGAAAATATTAGAATCAGAGGTACAATCAAATTAACTTTATTTTTAATAAAAAGTTGGTAAAATGTCAGAAAATATAACTGGTTTAATAAAGTAAACCCAAAAAACCAGGTTTCTTAAAGAAACCCGGTTTTTAATTCATATTAAAAATCAAAATAAATATAGGGTAAACCGCCTTCGGGTGCTAATAACCAAACGGTGAAGAAACTAAGGGGAACTAGGGCTAATTTTACTGTCCAATTTAATTCTAATTTTAACCCTCGGTTGCACAGAGTGGTGATAGCCATTAATCCAAAAATAGAGGATAATAAAATCACAAGATTATGTCTTTCTAAACCCAAAGCTTCAACATAAACTTTATGGGCAAACTGTACATCGGCGGTATGACCCCATAAACGATTGATGACTAACCAAGAATCTTGTAAATTGGGAATTCTGAAAAAAATCCAAGTCGTAAATACCATTAATTGAGTCATTAACCAAGCGATTAAAATTCCTGGTAAACTTTTCCAAATCCAATTAATTGATAATTTGTTAGATATGGCTTCGGTGAGTCGATTAACAACTAATGCTAACCCATGTAATCCCCCCCAAACGATAAATCCCCAGGCGGCGCCGTGCCAAATTCCTGCTATTAACATGACAATGATTAAATTCAAACAGGTGCGGAATAATCCTACCCGAGAACCTCCTAATGGAAAGTATAAATAATTGCGTAACCAATCTCCTAATGTGATGTGCCAACGTCGCCAAAAATCTCCGATACTGGTGCTAAAATAGGGTGCATCAAAGTTAATTGGTAAACTTAATCCTAATAGTAATGCTGTGCCTCTTGCTAAGTCTACATAACCGCTAAAATCGAGGTATAATTGCAAGCCATAGGCGAAAATTGCTAACCATAAATCCCCACTTCCAGCCCGTTGTAAATTACTGAAACTTAAATCAACTAAAATTCCAATATTATCTGCTAAAAGTCCCTTTTTGATTGCACCTCTAGCTAGTAACCATAGTCCGTCTGCAATTTGTTCGGGAACTGGGAATTTTAGGGTTTTAAACTGATTGTTTAAATGATGATAACGAGTAATTGGCCCTGATATTAGTTTGGCAAAAAATAATTTATAAGCGGTAAATTCTAGTAGGGAAGTTGCTGCGGGCGCGCCTCTATAAACATCAACTAAATAGGCGATTAATTCAAAGCAGAAAAAACTTAATCCTAATGGGGCGATGACATATTGATCGATCCAATTTCCGCTATTAATAATAATGGGAATATTCCAGATTGTTCCGAGGGTATTGAAAATAAAAGGTAAATATTTAAACCCGACTAAAATTAAGATGTTAATGACAATTCCTAATGTTAGTAAAAAAGAGCGACGACGATTCCAAGAAATATGGGGGATTTCCCATTCTTGAGGTTCTACGATAGTTAATGCTAAACCAAAGTTAAATACTGTCCAAAGTAAGAGTAAGGGAATATATTGAATTTGTAATGTGGAATAGAAAACTAAACTTGCTATTAATAGGATAAAAAGTCGCCAAGATTTCCAAGGAATTACCCAATATAATCCCCATAAAATTAATAAAAATAGTCCGTAGGTAACTGAAATAAAGGTCATAAATTATTAGCTGTTGACTATTAGCTGT
>DMPJ01000201.1:8234-9908 GCA_003456035.1 Planktothrix sp. UBA8402 | reverse complement strand
CCCCTAACCTCCGTTTTTGCGCTTGCTTCGCACTCTTTAAAATAAGCACTCTTTAAAATAATTTTTATTGAGTTTAATATGACATAATTAACAGAGAAAATCTGAAAGATTGTTTCCTATGGCGACGCTAAACCTGAAACCCACCCATAAACCCATTAGAGCTTATTATGACGCTTTACAACAGTTTGCAAAATTGGGAGTTTCCCACGAATTAGCGGTTAAGGATGCCTTTGCAGACCTATTAAAAGCCTGTTGTCCACAATTTGATTTAACCTTAATTCCTGAAAAACAAATTAAATTACCCAACGGTAAAAGTATTCGGGTTGATGGTGCTTTAGTTCGAGATGGAAGTATTAGATATGGCGTTTGGGAAGCCAAAGATAGTCAAGATAAATTAGAGCGAGAAGTTAAACAAAAGTTTGCGTTAGGTTATCCTAAAGAAAATATTATTTTTCAATCTCCTGAACGAGTAATTTTATGGCAAGGAGGAAAACAAACCTGTGATCAAGATATCACAAAACCGCAGATTTTAGTAGATACTTTAAAGTTATTTTTTGAATATCGCATCCCGGAAATTGCCCAATGGGAAATAGCGGCGGCAGAATTTGGTGGACGGGTTAAAGATTTATCGGGTAAATTGATTGATTTAATCGAAACCCAACGCAAAATTAACCCAAAATTTATTCAATCTTTTAGTGAATTTACGGAAATTTGCCGTCAAGCAATTAACCCAAATCTTGCTGAAGCTGCGGTGGAAGAAATGTTAATCCAACATCTCCTTACAGAACGAATTTTTAGACAAATTTTTAATAATCCCGATTTCACCCGTCGTAATATTATTGCGGTAGAAATTGAAAAGGTAATTCAAGCGTTAACTTCTAAATCTTTTAGTCGAGATCATTTTTTAGGGGAAGTTGATTATTTTTATCGCGCTTTGGAAGATGCGGCTCAAACCATTGATGAGTTTAGCGATAAACAGCATTTTCTAAATACGGTTTATGAGAAATTCTTTCAAGGGTTTGCGATTAAAGTTGCGGATACTCACGGAATTGTTTACACACCGCAACCTATTGTTAATTTTATGGTGAAAAGTGTTGAGGATATCTTACAAAAAGAGTTTGGGAAGTCGTTAAATGACAAGGGAGTGCATATTCTTGACCCATTTGTGGGGACGGGTAATTTTATTTTACGCGTGATGCAGGAAATTAAAAAAACTGCCCTTCCCTATAAATATGAACAGGAATTACATTGCAATGAGGTGATGTTATTACCTTATTATATTGCCTCAATGAATATTGAATATCAATATTTTGAAGCTACGGGTAATTATAAATCATTTGAAGATATTTGTTTAGTGGATACCTTTTCAGATCAACAGGTGCAACAGTTATCTTTATTTACGCCTGAAAATACCGCTAGGGTTCAACGTCAGAGAAGTTCACCGATTTTTGTAATTATTGGAAATCCTCCTTATAATGCTTCTCAAGTGAATGAAAATGATAATAATAAAAATCGTAAATACACCAATAAAGATAAAACCGGAATTGATGATCGAGTTGCAGCAACTTATTCTAAAGATTCAAAAGCAACGAATAAAAATGCCCTTTCTGATCCTTATGTTAAAGCAATTCGCTGGGCATCTGATAGGATAGGAGATGATGGAATTATTGCTTT